>JAKLLI010000018.1 GCA_023150195.1 Azonexus sp. | reverse complement strand
GGGAGAGACACCATGAGTTATGCCATCGATGCCACGCCGTTGTGGCAACCCAATCCGAATACCGTCGGCGAGAGCCGCATGGCCGCCTATCTGCAGGCCATGGGCCGCGGAGATTACGCCGCGACCTGGCAATGGTCGGTCGATCAGCCGGTCGAATTCTGGGACAGCATCTGGCAGTTTTGCGGCGCAGTGGGGGAAAAAGGGCAGGATACGCTGGTTGACCGCGACAAGATGCCGGGTGCCCGCTGGTACCCGCAGGCGCGCCTGAATTACGCCGAAAACCTGCTCAGGGCGGGCGGTGAGGGTGAGGCACTGGTGTTCTGGGGCGAGGACAAGGTCAAGCGGCGGATGACGCGAGATCAATTGCGCGGGGAAGTGGCGCGCTTCCAGCGCTACCTGATCGCTGCCGGTGTCGGCGAAGGCGACCGCGTGGCCGGTTATCTGCCCAATTTGCCGGAAACCCTGGTCGCCATGCTGGCGACGACGGCGCTGGGGGCCATCTGGTCGTCGGCCTCTCCGGATTTCGGTGTACAAGGCGTGCTCGACCGTTTTGGCCAGATCGAACCCAAGGTGCTGGTCTGCGTCGATGGCTACTGGTACAACGGAAAGCCGGTCGATTGTCTGGCCAAGAATGCCGAGGTCGTGGCGCGCATGCCCTCGCTGCAAGCGACGGTGGTGGTGCCGTATCTGGCAGCGGCGCCGGCCATCGGAGACATCGCGAAGGCGGTGTGCTGGTCCGACCTGCCTGCGGTCGACGCGCTGACGCCGGTGGTTTTCAACCGCGTTGCCTTTGCGCATCCGCTGTTCATCATGTTCTCCAGCGGGACGACCGGTGTGCCCAAGTGCATTGTTCATTGCCACGGCGGCGTGCTGTTGCAGCATCTGAAAGAACATCAGCTCCACAGCGATGTGCGTCCCGGTGATCGCCTGTTCTATTTCACCACCTGCGGCTGGATGATGTGGAACTGGCTGGTTTCCGGGCTGGCGTCGGGGGCGACCTTGCTGCTTTACGACGGCTCGCCCTTCGCGGCGAACGGCAAGGTGCTCTTCGATCTGGCCGAAGCAGAACACATGACCCATTTCGGGACCTCCGCCAAGTTCATCGACGCGGCGGCCAAACTGGGGCTGACACCGGGCAAGACGCACCGCCTGGATGCCCTGCGTGCCATGTTCTCGACCGGCAGCCCGCTGTCGCCGGAAGGCTTTGACTGGGTCTATCGCGAGATCAAGCAGGACCTTCTGCTGGCGTCGATTTCCGGCGGCACGGATATCGTTTCCTGCTTCGTGCTCGGCAACCCGGTCTTGCCGGTCTATCGGGGCGAAATCCAGTGCCGGGCACTGGGCATGGCGGTGGATGTCTTTGATGAAGCCGGACAGCCGGTGCGCTCGGAAAAAGGCGAGCTGGTGTGCACCCGGCCTTTCCCGGTGATGCCGGTCGGATTCTGGAACGATCCGGACGGCGCCAAATACCGTGCGGCCTATTTCGAACGTTTCGACAATATCTGGTGTCACGGCGATTTTTCCGAACTGACTGCGCACGATGGGGTGATTATCTACGGTCGTTCCGACGCCACGTTGAATCCGGGCGGGGTACGGATTGGCACCGCAGAAATCTACCGTCAGGTGGAACAATTGCCGGAGGTGCTGGAGTCACTGGTCATCGGTCAGGACTGGCCGCCGGGCAAGGGCGATGACGTGCGCGTGGTGCTTTTCGTGAAACTCCAGGAAGGTCAATTGCTGGACAGCGCGCTGGTCGACCGCATCAAACACCAGATTCGCGCCAACACCACGCCGCGTCACGTCCCGGCCAAGGTCGTGCAGGTGCTGGACATTCCGCGGACAAAATCGGGCAAGATCGTCGAGCTGGCAGTGCGCAATGTCGTGCACAACCAGCCGGTGAAAAATGTCGAGGCTCTGGCCAATCCGGAAGCGCTGGACGGCTTCCGTGACCGGGACGAGTTGCGCGATTAAACGCGGCCGACGATCAGTCGGCGCAGGGCACGGCGCACTGCGCGGCCACCGGCAAAGGTGGTCAGCAGCACCTGGCTGCCCAGCCAGAGCAGGGCGTGGTTGATCTGGCGGCTGGCTTGCGGGCCCTCCACCCAGCGGTGAAAGGCCGTGCCAGCCACCACGCTGGCGGTCCACGCAATCAACACGCCAAAAACGGCAACCAGCGTCGAGTCGGAGCCGGTCTGGACGAAGGCGGCATTGACCAGCAACAGTACCGGGAAGTGAATCAGGAAAACACCGTAGGAAATCCGTCCCAGATAGTCCAGCAGCGCCGATTGCGGCCAGCGGTAGAGCAAGGCGCTACGACGGCTGAAACCGAGCAGCAGGGCAATGGCCAGTGCCAGCCCGATACGCAGACGGAAATCCACGACCAGCGCGGCGATCGTCACTGTGGTGATGAGTCCGGTCCACAGGCGCAACTGGCGTTTTTCCGAGGTCCACCACACGGCGGCGCCCAGTCCGTAGGAGCCAAAGAAGTAAAGCGCCCAGTTGCTCCACTCGGGCAGGCGGTTGAACCAGAACAGGGCGCTCAGCGCCACCGCGCACACCAGCAGGGGCGCCACCAGACGGCGACGACCGATCCACAGCAGCAGCGCCATCAAGGCGTAGAGCTGAAAATCAATGGCGACATACCAGACGCCAGCCGACAAGGACTCCGCGCCGAGCACGCCGTGCAGCAGGCCGGCATGGGCCAGCCATTGGCTCACGGTGGCGCGCGCCGGAATGGCGTCGTCGTCCATCCACTGATCGGCCAGGGCAGATGCCACCACGGCGATACTGATGGCAATCACGAAGGGAATGGCGAGCCGCAGATAGCGACGGGCGATCAGCGGCAGGGGGTTGGTGCGCAAACTCTCGCCTTGTGGCGACAGGCCGCGTGCCGCCAGAAATCCGCCAATGACCAGAAACACCTGCACCGCCATGCGCCCGTAGTCCACCAGCAGTGCCGCAAAGTCTGGAAAGACCAGCGCCGCACCGGCCGCCAGCGGGCCGTAAAGCATCAGGTGGTGGAGCACGATGATCTGCGAGGCAATCGCCTTGAGCGCATCGATCAGCGGCATACGGTTTTGTTTCGATTCCATGGCGCGCATGTTACAAGAAAATGCTGCGCTGCAGCACTTTTAGCGCCTTGTTTTTATTGTGTAAATTTGTCAAAAATAGGCAAGTTGCGGGGGGCTGTCGATTTTGGCGTGCTGACCTCAGTGGTCCGCGCTGGATTGGCCAACGGAGCGGCCCCCGCCCTCGCGCTTGCTGCGATACATGGCCGCGTCGGCGACTTGCAACAAGGCGGCAGCTTGCTCGGCATCGCGGGGGAAGACGGCCACGCCGATACTGGTCGCCGGGTGGATATCGGGATAATCGGGCAGCGAAATCTGCGCGACTTCGGCCAGAATTCGCTGGCAAACCTCGTCGATGCGGCTGGCTTTGTCGAGCTTGGGGCAGAGCATCACGAACTCATCGCCGCCGAGTCGGGCCACCGAATCCGAATGGCGGGCGGCGGCAAGCAGGCAGGCGGCAAAGCGTTGCAGCACCTGATCGCCGACCGCATGGCCATAACGGTCGTTGATCGATTTGAAGGCATCCAGATCAAGCATCATCAAGCTCAGGGTTTCACCCGTTTGCCGGGCATGCGCGATGGCTTGAGTCAGTGCGCTATCGAAAGCGCTGCGATTGGCGAGGCCGGTGAGCGGATCCTTGCGCGCAGCAGCTTGCCAGTGCAGTTGGGCTTGGGTGGCCGATTGCTGTTGGCGGAGCAGGCTGGTCAGAATTAACAGAAAATTGATCAGTGCGAGCACAAATGCACCGCTCTGGATGGCCCGCAAATGATTGGTTGACGCAACGGAGTGCTGTTCCAGCGCGCTGGTCATGCGATTCATACCGTCGAGCAACTCGAGATTGTTGGCCACCATGAATTCGCGGAAGGCGAGCAGCGCGGCGTCATCGTTGGCGAATGCAGCGCGTAGCGCATCGCTGCGACGCCAGCGCGTCATGACGGCGTCCAGGGCAAGCCGTCCCGCTGCCGGGGTCAGCGGGCGTAGCGTGACTGGCATGCCCTCGCCACCAATGGCTGGCCCGCCTTGCTGAAAGGCGATCAGGGTACTGTCGAAGAGTTGTGCCGCGGCAATCATTTCCAGCCGTGCAGCTTGGGCCTGCGCGCTGGCGGGGTCGCCAGCCGCCAGCAGGGCGGCTTTGGTCAGTCGTTGCGACAGCATGCGCTGACGGCCGGCGAGGTTGATGGCGACCGCATCCAGGGCGACCTGATGGGCGATCCACAGATTGATGACGAGAATGCTCAGGTCGAGGACGACAAACAGCAGCACCGCCATGAACAGGCGACGGGGCGATGCGGTCAGTCGATCGAGCACTCGCGGCATGGGGGGGCCTCGGGGGTGGCAGCTGCTTTTTCGGCCTTTTCGTCAGCCTTGTCAATCCTGAGCGGGCGCGTCGTGGAAACGGGCAATGAAGGCCCCCTTGAACTGCGCTGGCAAATCGATCCAGACACGGTGGCCGCTTCCGGGCGCGACGGTCAACGGGGCGCCGGCGGCATTTTCCATGCGCGTCAGGGGGAAGCGCAGGTTGCCGTCAGGATGCACGCATTCCAGTTGATCGCCGACGCTGAAACGGTTTTTGACGCCGATTTCCATCAGGCCGCGTTGCGTATCGAAATTCACCGCGTCACCCACGTATTGGCTACGCTCGGATTCGGAATGGCCGCGCAGGTAGTTCTGGTGTTCCGCATCGTGGTGGCGCTGGTAAAAACCGTCCGTGTAGCCGCGGTTGGCCAAATGTTCCAGTTCGCGCAACACGCTGGCGTCGAAGGGATGACCGGCGACGGCGTCATCGATGGTCTTGCGGTAGGACTGGCAGGTGCGGGCGACGTAGTAGGGGCTTTTGGTGCGGCCTTCGATCTTGAGTGAATCAACGCCGATTTCGGTGAGCCGATGCACATGTTCAATGGCGCGCAAATCCTTGGAATTCATGATGTAGGTGCCGTGCTCATCCTCTTCGATGGGCATCATCTCGCCAGGTCGCTGCTTTTCCTCGATCAGGATTTCCACGTCGCGGTCCATGAATTGCACCGGTTGTTCGCCCGGCGTGTGTACCTTGTAATCCCAGCGACAGGCGTTGGTGCAGGTGCCCTGGTTGGGATCGCGGTGATTGAAATAGCCGGAGAGCAGACAACGCCCGGAGTACGCAATGCACAGCGCACCGTGAACGAAGACTTCCAGTTCGATATCCGGACACTGCTGGCGGATTTCGGCGACTTCGTCCAGCGACAGTTCGCGCGACAGGATGATGCGGTCCACCCCCATTTTTTTCCAGAAACGGACGGCGGCCCAATTGACGGTATTGGCCTGCACCGATAAATGGATGACCTGTTCCGGCCATTGCGTGCGCACCATGTCGATCAGGCCCGGATCGGACATGATCAGGGCATCGGGCTTGAGCGCAATCACCGGCGCCATGTCGTCGAGGTAGGTGGCGAGCTTGGCATTGCGCGGGAAGATGTTGCTGACCACGAAAAACTGCTTGCCCAGTGCGTGGGCTTCGCTGATACCGGCGCCCAGTTTTTCGAGGGTGCCGAATTCGTTGTTGCGCACCCGCAGGCTGTAACGCGGCTGGCCGGCGTAGATGGCATCGGCGCCAAAGGCAAAGGCGGTGCGCATCATGTCGAGCGAACCGGCAGGGGCGAGAAGTTCGGGCGCCTTGCGCATAGTAGAATCCGGCAAAAACCGCGAATTGTAGAGACTATGTCCGAAGAAATCCTGATCAACTTCACGCCACAGGAAACCCGCGTTGCCGTCATGCAACAAGGCGTGGTCCAGGAGCTGCACATTGAACGGACCGCCAGCCGTGGTCTGGTCGGCAATGTTTACCTTGGTCGCATCGTGCGCATCCTGCCCGGCATGCAATCGGCGTTCGTCGATGTTGGACTGGATCGCACCGCCTTCCTGCATGTGGCCGATATCTGGCAGCCGCGTGAAACGGCGACGGAGCGGCCGATCGAGAAAATCCTCAACGAAGGCCAGAGCATCGTCGTGCAGGTGGTCAAGGACCCGATCGGGACCAAGGGTGCCCGCCTGTCGACACAGATTTCAATTGCCGGTCGCATGCTGGTTTACCTGCCGCAGGAAAAACATATCGGGATTTCGCAGCGCATCGAGGCAGAGGCCGAGCGCGAGCTGTTGCGCGAAAAAATCACGCGTCTGGTGCCGCCGGAAGAGCCGGGGGGCTTCATCGTTCGCACCATGGCGGAAAACGCCAGCGACGAGGAATTCGCAACCGATATCGCCTACCTGCGCAAAACCTGGGCGGATATCCGGGAAAAGGCGCGCACCAGTGCACCGCCCAGTCTGCTGTATCAGGAGTTGTCGCTGGGCCAGCGCGTGCTACGGGATTTCGTGAATCCCGAAACATCCCGCATCGTGATCGACTCGCGCGAGAATTTTCAAAAGCTGAACGTCTTTGCCCAGGAATACACGCCCGCGGTGCTGCCCATGCTGGAGCACTACACTGGCCAGCGGCCCCTGTTTGACCTGCACGGTGTGGAGGAGGAAATCCAGAAGGCGCTCGCTCGTCGGGTGGATCTCAAATCGGGTGGCTATCTGATCATCGACCAGACCGAAGCGATGACGACCATCGACGTGAACACCGGCGGTTTCGTCGGTGTTCGCAATTTCGACGACACGATTTTCAAGACCAATCTCGAAGCTGCGGTGACCATCGCCCGCCAGCTGCGCTTGCGGAACCTCGGCGGCATCATCATTGTCGATTTCATCGACATGGAGAACGAGGAGCATAAAAAAGCCGTGCTGGAAGAGTTCAACAAGGCGCTGTCCCGTGACCATACCCGGCTGACCGTGAATGGCTTCACCCACCTCGGCCTGGTGGAAATGACGCGCAAACGCACCCGTGAATCCCTCGCGCATGTGCTGTGCGAACCTTGCCCGACCTGTGGCGGGCGCGGTGAAGTGAAAACCGCACGGACCGTGGCCTACGAAATTCTGCGTGAGCTGTTGCGTGAGGCTCGCCAGTTCAATGCCCGCGAATACCGGATTCTGGCCGGGCCTGCCGTGGTCGACCTCTTTCTGGATGAAGAATCACAGGCGCTGGCCATGCTGTCCGACTTCATCGGCAAATCAGTTTCCCTGCAGTCTGAACCCAGTTATTCCCCGGAGCAGTACGACATTGTGTTGATGTAAGCCAGAAAGGATGCGAGATGAACACCCGTGATGACTTTGACAGCCTGGTGCCAGGCCGGTGCGTGAGCCGCCGGGATTTCATTGTGACCTCGCTCGGCGCTGGATTTGCGCTGGCGACCCAACCGGTGGCCGCACAAACGGCCATTCACACCGATGCGGCTGGTTTGCTTGCCGGTGAAGTGCGTATTCCAGTCGCCGATGGCACGCTGGTCGCCTATCGGGCAGCGCCCGAGGGCAAGGCCAAGGCACCGGTGATTTTGCTGGTATCCGAAATTTTTGGCGCACATGAGTACATCCGCGATACGGCCCGGCGTTTGGCCAAGCTGGGCTATTTTGTCGTGGCCCCAGAATTGTTTGCCCGTATTGGCGATCCCAGGCAGATCGCCAGCATTGCCGAGATACTTGAGAAAATCACCGCCAAAACGCCGGATGCCACGGTGCTCAGTGACCTGGACGCCAGCCTTGCCTGGGCCGCCAGCCAGGGCGCGGATGCGTCTCGCCTGGGGATTACCGGTTTCTGCTGGGGCGGGCGTATCACCTGGCTGTACGCCGCCCACAATCCACGGCTCAAGGCGGCGGTGGCGTGGTATGGGCGACTGGTGGGCTCGGTCAACGAGTTAACTCCGAAACATCCGGCGGACCTGATTGGGCAACTGCAGGCACCCGTGCTGGGGCTGTATGGCGGTCTGGATACCGGTATTCCGCTGGAAACCATCGAGGCCATGGAGGCTGGGCTGAAAACGGGGAACGCCAGTGCTCGGGCCTCTGAAATTGTGGTGTACGACAATGCGCCGCATGCCTTTCATGCCGATTACCGGCCCAGTTATCGCAAGGACGAGGCCGAGGACGGCTGGCGGAAAATGCTCGCCTGGTTCCAGAGAAATGGCGTCTGAACGCCGTTTCAAGGGCGCGCTGCCGACTTTCGTGCTACCCTTCGCGCCTTGTTCAGACACCGATTCATCATGACTGCCGAAGCGACTACCGAAGCTAATACCGAAAAAACGACTGATATTCGTGCGCTGCTGAAAGATCTGCAGGCGCGTTTCGATGTCTTCCGCAATTTCAGCCCGCTGGCGATCGGTATCGACAAGCAGGTGTTTGCTGCACTTCCCGACCTTAGCAAGAAGTCGTTGCGGCTTGCCATGCGTAGCCACACGATGACCACGCGCTACCTCAAGGAAATGGAAAAGGCATCGCATCGCCTGAACCTTGATGGCAGTCAGGCGGGTGAAGTGACCGACGAAAATCGCCAGCATGCAGGCGAATTGCTGAAGGAGCGCTTCAAGAAGCAGGCGGAACAGCGCAAATCCGCGGAGCAGGCCGCGAAGGCGGCAGAAGCGGCTGCGCGTGCGGAAGAGCGCAAATTGCAGAAGCTGCAGGAATTGACCGAGAAATTCGGCCGGAAATAAGCGATCGGGAGCAGGTCGACCGAAAAAAAGCCAGTCGGATGACTGGCTTTTTTGTTGGGGGCGGCTGGATGCGGTGATCTCAGAAACAAAAAAGGACCAACGCCGCTAAGCAGTTGATTCTTCGTTGAGTTCTTTGGTTGCGGGGGCAGGACTTGAACCTGCGACCTTCGGGTTATGAGCCCGACGAGCTGCCAACTGCTCCACCCCGCGTCCGATAAACCAGTACACCTTAACAAAAAGCCTCGGCAAATAACCGAGGCTAGATGCTTTTTAAATCTGGTGGGGCGTCACAGATTCGAACTGTGGACCTACGGATTAAGAGTCCGCTGCTCTACCAACTGAGCTAACGCCCCAGATTTCTCCGGGTTTGGTGGGTCGGGCGAGATTCGAACTCGCGACCAACGGATTAAAAGTCCGCTGCTCTACCGACTGAGCTACCGACCCGTCCCACGGAAAGCGCGCATTATAGCTGGCGTGCTCGGCATGGTCAACTGAAAAATGCGATCAGGACGATGTGACTTAGAAGCGCAGCGCTGCAGTGAGAGACGAAACTTCGTCCGCGGCTTCCTTGAGGATGTCGCTCATGACGCCATCTTCGTTGATTGCATCGATGATGTGGGCGTTGTTCGGGTCGCGCCGCAGGTTGCCTGCTTCGTAAAGCGGGGAGGCCACGGGCGCCAGTTCGTTGGCGAGCAACAAGGTGTCGCCGAGGCTGACAGCCGGGAGTGCCAGCAGGCCTTCCCATAAAGCTTCGACGGCTTGCATGACCGCGTCGGGCACGCCGAGGCGGGCGAGAATTGCCCGGCCAATGACAGGTTCAGCGGTTTCCACCCAGTCGGCAGGTTCACCATCGAGCAGTCCGGGAAAATCCGGGGCACGGGAAATCAGGTAGAAACCGCCGATTTCATGGACGATGCCGGCAAAGAAAGCAGTTTCCGGATCCTGGTGGGTGATCTTGCGTGCGATCACGTGCGCCAGCGAGGCAACATGTGCCGTGTGCTCCCACAATTGACTGCTGATTTTGCGTAATGCGGGGTCGCTGGGCGCGCCAGCCATCTGCCGGGTTGCAATTGCAGTCGCCAGGGTGCGCACGGTACGCAAGCCAATGCGGGCGATGGCGTTGCGTAGATCGGTGACTTCCTGCCCGGCACGCCGGTTATAGGCGGCGCTGTTGGCGACGGCAACGACGCGAGCCGCCATCAGGGGCTCGCCGCGCATCAACTGGGCGGCCAGTTCGATGTGGCAATCCGGGTCGTCCAGTTGCTTGAGGATGTTCATCGACACGTCCAGCCCGGTGGGGAAGTTGATCTCTCCCTGCCGGGCCTGGTCTGCGATGATATTGAGTAATGCCGTGCGGTCCATACTCAAATCTTAACCTTTGGTGTCAGTGCTGTGTGGGTTAACGCAGGCGATTGCAGATTTCTGTGGTGAGTGCCGATTGGTTCATGCAATAAAAGTGCAGGCCGGGGGCGCCGCCCTTGAGCAGGCGTTCGCAAAGTTCCGTGACCACATCCAGGCCGAAGGCGCGGATGGATTCGCTGTCGTCGCCGAAACTTTCGAACTTTTTCCGCATCCAGCGCGGAATGTCGGCGCCGCAGGCATCCGAGAAGCGGGCGAGTTTGCTGAAGCCGGCAATCGGCATGATGCCCGGGACGATGGGAATCTCGACGCCAAGCGCGCGGGCTTCGTCCACAAAGTGGAAATAGGCGTCGGCATTGTAGAAGTACTGGGTGATGGCGGAGTTGGCGCCGGCGTTGACCTTACGGGCAAAGGCCGCCAGGTCGTCTTTTGGACTCTTGGCTTGGGGATGCCATTCCGGATAGGCGGCGACTTCGATACTGAACCAGTCACCGGTTTCGGCGCGGATGAATTCGACCAGCTCGTTGGCGTAGCGAAATTCACCGGTTTCGGCTATGCCGGAAGGCAAGTCACCCCGCAGGGCGACGGTACGGCGGATGCCGGCAGCCTTGTATTCGTTGAGAATTTCGCGAATCGAGTCACGCGTGGAGCCAATGCACGAGAGATGCGGTGCCGCATCGAAGCCTTCGGCGGCAATTTCCTTGACGACGGCAAAGGTGCGTTCGCGGATGGAGCCACCGGCGCCGTAGGTGACGGAGAAAAATGCCGGGTTCAGTTTTGCCAGTTCGGCGCGGGTTGACCGCAGTTTTTCGATGCCTTCCGGTGTTTGCGGCGGGAAAAATTCGATAGAGATTTCGGGGGTCATGGTTTGAGCCAGATAAAGAATTCGCGGTTGCCGTCGCCGCCGGTAATCGGGCTGTCCAGCCAGGCACTGACGGTCAACCCGAGGTTTTTTGAAATTTCGCGGAACTGCATTTCCAGCGCTGCGTACAGGCCGGGGTCGCGCACAATGCCACCTTTGCCGATGTGGCTTGGGCCGACTTCGAATTGTGGCTTGATCAGGAGCAACAGATCGCCGGTCGCAGAAAGCAGGGGGGGCAGTTGCGGCAAGAAGAGCGCCATCGAGATGAAGGACCCATCGCCGACAATCAGATCAAAACCGTCGCTCGGCAGCGCCGGGCCCAAATCGGCGCGCGACAGGCTGCGGCAATTGATGCCTTCCAGTGCGGTGATTCGGGGATCGTTTTTCAGTCTGGCATGCAGTTGACCGTGTCCGACATCGACGCCAACGACATGGCGGGCGTCGGCTTGTAACAGACAGTCGGAAAAACCGCCGGTAGATTGCCCAATATCCAGGCACTGCTTGCCACTCACACGAATGCCGGTGTGTGCCAGCGCCCCCGCAAGTTTGAGACCGCCGCGAGAAACGTAACGGTCACTGTCATCTGCGGTCACGGTCAACGCCGCATCAGCGGGCAATTCGAGCGCGGGTTTGGCAATCGGCTTTCCGTCGAGGAGAACGCGGCCTTCACTGATCAGCCGTTGTGCCTGCGTGCGCGATGCTGCTAGTCCAAGCTGAACCAGCAAGGCATCGGCGCGCTGAAGGCCGTGACGGTCAACCGCCGGTTTTGGCGGTTTTTCGTCGCGTTGACGACCTCCCTGGCGGGCATGGAAGGAGTTCATGCTCATGGCAAGGCCGTCGATGTGGGCAAATCAATAGCGGTAATGTTCGGCCTTGTACGGACCCTCGACCGGCACGCCGATGTAAGCGGCCTGCTCGGGGGAGAGCGTCGTCAGCTGAACGTTGAGTTTCTTCAATTGCAGGCGGGCAACCTTTTCGTCCAGATGCTTGGGCAGCGTGTAGACGCCGACCGGGTAATCTGCCGTGCGGGTGAAGAGTTCGATCTGGGCAATCGTTTGATTTGCAAACGACGAAGACATCACGTAGGACGGATGGCCGGTACCACAACCAAGGTTAACCAGACGGCCCTTGGCGAGCAGGATGATGCGCTTGCCGTCCGGGAAAATGACGTGATCGACCTGCGGCTTGATCTCTTCCCACTGGTATTGCTCCAGCGAGGCGACGTCGATTTCGTTGTCAAAGTGCCCGATGTTGCAGACGATGGCCTGATCTTTCATGGCAGCCATGTGGTCATGCGTGATCACGCGGAAATTGCCGGTGGTCGTGACGAAGATGTCGGCCTTGTCGGCGGCGTATTCCATGGTGACGACGCGGTAGCCTTCCATGGCCGCCTGGAGGGCGCAGATCGGGTCGATTTCAGTGACCCAGACCTGGGCGGACAGGGCACGCAGGGCCTGGGCCGAGCCTTTGCCCACATCGCCGTAACCGCAGACCACGGCGACCTTGCCGGCGATCATCACATCGGTGGCGCGCTTGATGCCATCGACCAGCGATTCGCGGCAGCCGTAGAGGTTGTCGAACTTGGATTTGGTGACCGAGTCATTGACGTTGATGCCCGGGAACTTCAGCTCGCCGCGGGCATGCATCTGGTACAGGCGATGGACGCCGGTAGTGGTTTCTTCGGTGACGCCCTTGATTTCGGCGAGACGAACCGAATACCAGGTCGGGTCGATCGCCAACTTGGCCTTGATTGCTGCGAACAGGATGGTTTCTTCTTCCGAACCCGGATTGGCGAGAACAGACAGGTCTTTTTCGGCGCGGGCGCCGAGGTGCAGCAAGAGGGTGGCGTCGCCACCGTCGTCCAGAATCATGTTGGAGTAACCGCCATCGGCCCATTCGAAGATGCGATGGGTGTAATCCCAGTAATCCACCAGGGTTTCGCCCTTGACCGCAAAAACCGGAATGTTTTGCGCGGCAATGGCCGCCGCCGCGTGGTCCTGCGTCGAGAAAATGTTGCACGAGGCCCAGCGGACTTCGGCGCCGAGTGCCGTCAGCGTTTCGATCAGCACCGCAGTCTGGATGGTCATGTGCAGCGAACCGGTGATGCGTGCGCCCTTGAGCGGCTGGCTGACCGCGAATTCTTCGCGGATGGCCATGAGGCCCGGCATTTCGGTTTCGGCAATACGGATTTCCTTGCGACCCCAGTCGGCAAGGGACATGTCAGCGATGACGTAATCTTTGAATTCAGCCACAGTAAGCTCCTGATGAACTGTGGCCGGGAGGGATGCTCACCCGCATCCCGCGCCCGGCACGGGTTAAATGGGTGAGCGCGGTTGGCACCGAGCCTGGGAGAAAACCTCCTGCAGCGCTCCTCGGTAGCGGAAGATTATAACCTCGCAGCGTTTTCGCGAGAAGAGGCGTGTTGTCAGGCTTCTCTTCGCGGAGAAACCATGATGACCTGGGTGTTCAACAGATGTTCCTGAACGATGGCCACCGCTTCTGCAACGTCGCGTGCGGCTTTGATGCGCAGCAACTCGCTACTGCCGTCAGGAAAGCGAACGGCGGCGGTGTACGCTTGCCCTGCAGGGATTTGCGCAGCGATTTTGCCCTGAGGAGCCGGCTTTCTGGCCATGATTGTCATCTCCATTAAAAGACAATGGAATTCTAATTTATGACAAATAAAAGTCACTGGTGTGAACGGTAAAGAATTGTTAGCTGAATGTCATAATTGGGCGCTAGCCCAGTAGCGGTCGATGTCGGCGATTTTCCAACGTGCAGCATCCTCGCGGCCGACAATTTTTTCCGGACTGCGGGCAAGGTCGATGACTTCCGGCTTGATGTAGGACAGGGCGCGGCTGGAAAAGAAGACGCGGACCCTGGGGGTCAGCAAGGAGTGCTCGTTTTGTTCAATGACCACCCCCAGTTTGCCGGAAGCCAGCTTGACCAGGGTGCCGACAGGGTAGATGCCCAGACTTTTGACAAAAGCCTGAAATACCCGAGGATCAAAGTGATTTTTCCATTCTGCCATGCGGCGAATGGATTCTGCCGGGCACCAGCCGGCTTTGTAAGGGCGGTTAGAGGTAATGGCGTCGTAGACGTCGCAAACGGCGCCCATCTTGGCAAAAAGACTGAGTTGATCGCTGTTCAGCCCTTTCGGGTAGCCTGAGCCATCGATTTTCTCATGGTGATGCAGGCAAACGTCGCGTGTGACCTCGCCAACGCCCGAGGCATCCTGTAATAGCCGATACCCGG
>JAKLLI010000017.1 GCA_023150195.1 Azonexus sp. | reverse complement strand
AGGCAGCCATGACCGCCATCAAAAACAGCGTCGCCCCGGTATTCCCCAATTGCATGGCCAGCCAGCGCCCGCTCTCCAGTCCCAGCATACCGCCGGCGGCCAGCGGCAGTTCCGGAGATAGCCGATGAAAGCGCAAGGCCTCCAGCGCACAACTGGCCACCAGCAGACCGGCAAATCCCGGCAAGGCCAGCACCAGCGAATGCAGCGGCTCGCCGCGATCGGCATTCAATTTGCGCACGCCCCACCAGACAAACATCCCGAGCAAGACGATCCACCACCAGGCCGACAAGCCAAACAGATAAAGCAAAAGATCCGCAATCCAGGCCCCGGCCTTACCTGCCGGATTCTGCAAATCCCCCCCGGTGGCTGCATGCGACCACCCCGGATCGCCGCGATGAAAGCCCCAGAGCGCCGTAATCAGGAACAAGGCCAGCGCCCCAACCCCCAGCCAGCGCGACTCTTGCAGCAAGCTGCCGATTTTTTCCGGCATCGGGCTGGGATCATTTCGTTTGGCCATCGGCGAACATCCTTCAGTATTTGCTAATAAACGATTCACGCGAGCAAGTCCATGAAAAAGCGTAAATCATTTCAAGTCATAGGCTTAGGCAACAATTATAAACTGCCTTGAGAAGATCGCGTCACAGAGCGGCACAACGAAGGCTTTGCACGCGGCTATAATTTTCCCCACTCAAACAACAGGTGCCCTCATGACCCAAGCTGCCCGCCATACACCTCTGATCATTCTCGGTTCCGGCCCCGCCGGCTACACCGCCGCCGTTTATGCGGCCCGCGCCAATCTCAAGCCCGTGTTGATCACCGGCATGGCCCAAGGCGGCCAGTTGATGACCACCACCGAGGTGGATAACTGGCCTGCCGATGCCGATGGCGTGCAAGGCCCGGAATTGATGGCCCGCTTCGAAAAGCACGCCACCCGTTTCGATACCGAAATCATCTTCGACCAGATTCACACCACACGCCTCACCGAAAAGCCCTTTACCCTGGTCGGTGATACCGGCACCTACACGTGCGACGCGCTGATCATTGCCACCGGCGCCTCTGCGATGTATCTCGGTCTACCGTCGGAAGAAGCCTTTTCCGGCAAGGGCGTGTCCGCCTGCGCCACCTGCGATGGTTTCTTCTATCGCAACAAGCCCGTCGCCGTGGTCGGTGGCGGCAATACGGCCGTTGAGGAAGCCCTCTACCTCGCCAACATCGCCAGCCACGTCACGGTGATTCACCGCCGCGACAAGTTCAAGGCGGAAAAGATCATGCAGGACAAGCTCTTCGAAAAGGAAAAGGCCGGCAAGGTCACCATCCTCTGGAACAGCACGCTGGATGAAGTGCTGGGCGATGACTCCGGCGTCACCGGTCTGCGCGTCAAGAGCACGCAGGACGCCAGCACGCGTGACATCGACGTCCATGGCGTTTTCATCGCCATCGGTCACAAACCGAACACCGACATCTTCGTTGGTCAGCTGGAGATGGATCACGGCTATCTGGTCACGCAGGCGGGGCGCAACGGCAATGCCACGCAAACCAGCATTCCCGGCGTTTTTGCTGCCGGCGATGTGCAGGACCAGATTTACAAGCAAGCGTGCACTTCGGCAGCCAGCGGTTGCATGGCGGCGCTCGACGCCGAGCGTTATCTGGACAGCCTCGGGCTCGCCTGAGCCGGGCTGCGCTTTGCGTGATCGACCCGGACGACCTCGCCGCCTTTCGTGCTGCGGTGGCCGGTGCGGCACCGCTTCCTGCGGTCGACCGGGTCATCCTGCCTAAAAAGCCGAATCGCCGCATTCAGCCGCTGCGCAGTACCACAACACAGGAAACTCTCAAGGCGCCGCGTCCTCGCGAGCAGAACCTACCGGCACATTGGCATCACGGAGCGGCTGCGCACAGCCTCCTGGACGACCCGGACCTGGCCGCCTTCCAGCGTGCGATGTCGGGCGTCGCACCGCTCCCGGAAGGCAATCGCGTGGTGCTGGGCAAAGCGACGCCGCCCCCCCGCCCGACGCAATCCCTCGCAGATCATCAGGCGGTGTTGCATGAAAGTCTGTACGCCCCTATTTCTCTTCAGGATCGCCTGGAAGGTGGCGACGAGCCCTGTTATCTCCGTCCCGGGCTGGCGATCACGGTGTTGCGCGATCTACGCCGGGGACGCTGGGTGATTCAGGATGAAATCGACCTGCATGGGCTGAATCGCGAACAGGCACGTCATCTTGTTGCCGGATTTCTGCTCACTGGCCTGCATCAGGGCAAGCGCTGCGTGCGCATCGTGCACGGAAAGGGGCATGGCTCCCCGCACAAACAGTCCATCCTCCGCCAATTGGTCCGCGGCTGGCTGGCACAGCGCCAGGAAGTGCTGGCCTACTGCCAGGCCAAACCGCAGGATGGCGGCGAAGGCGCACTGCTGGTCTTGCTGCGCGCCGCAAAAAAAACCGGGGCAGCCTGAGCCGCCCCGGTTCGATCATTTTGACGCTCCGCTACGGTCGACCGCAGCACAAAGCGAAAATCAGATCGCCGATTCGTTGGTCTCGCCCGTACGAATGCGCACCACCTGTTCGACTGGCATCACAAAAATCTTGCCGTCGCCGATCTTGCCGGTGCGGGCAGCCTTGACGATGGCGTCGATGGCGGCGTCCACGTTTTCACCGGCCACCACGATCTCGATCTTGATCTTGGGCAGGAAATCGACCACATACTCGGCGCCGCGATACAGCTCGGTGTGACCTTTCTGACGGCCAAAGCCCTTCACCTCGGTCACGGTCAGACCGGCGATACCAATTTCTGACAGGGCTTCACGGACTTCGTCGAGCTTGAACGGCTTGATGATCGCTTCGATTTTCTTCATGGTCTGGACTCCTCTTCTCTACAAATCGGCTGATTAAAATTCATCGGGGTAACGATTGGTAATCGGCTGACGCCAATCCTTGCCAAACCCCCGGGGCGTAATGCGGATGCCCACCGGCGCCTGACGCCGCTTGTATTCGGCAATGCGCAGCAGGCGAACGACACGCCGCACCGCGGCCTCCGGCAAGCCGGCAGCAATGATTTCGCGTGGGCTGCGATCCTCTTCCATGTAGGCGCGAACGATCGCATCCAGCTCCTCGTAGGGCGGCAGCGAATCCTGATCCACCTGCCCCGGCTTCAGTTCAGCAGAAGGCGGGCGCACGATGATGTTTTCGGGAATCACCGGATCGCCCTCACACAAGGTATTGCGGTAGCGCGACAGGCGATAAACCAAGGTCTTGTACACATCCTTGATCACGGCAAAGCCCCCGGCCATGTCGCCGTAGAGCGTGCAGTAACCGACAGCCATTTCCGACTTGTTGCCCGTGGTCAGGACCAGGGCCCCGGTCTTGTTGGAGAGCGCCATCAGCAGGTTGCCGCGTATCCGCGCCTGGATGTTTTCTTCGGTCGTATCCGCCGCCAAGCCGGTAAACAGGGGATCGAGCATGGCGGCGTAAGTTGCCATCGCCGGCTCAATCGCGATTTCATCGTAGCGACAGCCCAGCACGCGCACCATTTCACGGGAATCATCCAGACTCATTTGCGCGGTGTACGGGGACGGCATCATCACGGCGTGCACTTTATCCGCCCCCAGCGCGTCGACCGCAACACAGAGGGTCAGCGCCGAATCGATACCGCCGGAAAGGCCGATGATGGCCCCCTTGAAGCCGGTTTTGCCAATGTAGTCGCGCACACCCAGCACCAGCGCACGATAGGCTTCCGCCTCCAGCGACAGCGGTTCAGCATGGTCGTCTGAATTCAGGCGGCCGAGATCGAAATCCACGATGCCCAGCGCTTCCTCGAACTGCGGCAGGCGCATGCAGATCTGTTCTCGTTCATCGATCGCAAAGGAGCCGCCATCGAAAACCAGCTCATCCTGACCGCCGACCAGATTGCAGTAGATGGCTGGAATGCCGGTGGCTTCAATCCGCTCGCTCAGGACGCGAACGCGTTCGTGATGTTTTTCCAGATGACAGGGAGAGGCATTGAGCACCAGGACCAGTTCGGCACCGGCCGCACAGGCCAGTTCGTAAGCCCCTTGCTCCCAAATATCGGCGCAGATGTTGATGCCGACCTGAACGCCACCCAAGGTGACGACACAGGCATCCTGCCCGGCTTCAAAATAGCGTTTCTCGTCGAAAACGTCGTAATTCGGCAGACGAATCTTGCGGTAAACCGCCGTTTTGCGGCCATTTTCAATGACCGACGCCGCGTTGTAGCAGGCGCCGTCAAAGGCTTCCGGATGACCGACAATCAAGGCAATGCCGTCGACGCGGCTGGCCAGATCGTCCAGCGCCCGCTGGCAGGCCCGATAAAAATCCGGGCGCAGCAGCAGGTCTTCCGGGGGATAACCACTGATCGCCAGTTCCGGCGTCAGCAGCACCTGCGCACCGCGGGCCTTGGCCTCGCTTGCGCAGGCGATGATGCGTTCGACGTTGCCCGTCAGGTCACCGACGACGGCATTGAACTGGGCAACGGCAATCCGCAGCATGGATTACTTGGCAGCAGCCTGGTAACGGGCGACGCCTTCCATGACTTCCTTCTGGGCGGCTTCAATGCCTTGCCAGCCGACGACCTTGACCCACTTGCCCGGTTCCAGATCCTTGTAGTGCTCGAAGAAGTGCGCGATCTGCTTGTACAGCAGTTCCGGCATGTCTTCATAGGTCTTGACGTTGTTGTACAGCGGGGTCAGCTTGGACACCGGCACGGCCAGCAGCTTGGCATCCTGGCCGCCTTCGTCTTCCATGGCCAGCATACCCAGCGGACGGCAGCGGATGACCACGCCCGGCGGCAGGGAGAAGGGGCTCACGACCAGCACGTCAACCGGATCACCGTCACCAGCGATGGTGTTGTTGATGTAACCGTAGTTGCACGGATAGTGCATGGCGGTGCCCATGAAGCGGTCAACGAAGACGGCGCCGGAATCCTTGTCCACTTCGTACTTGATGGGATCGGAATTGGCGCTGATTTCGATGATGACGTTGAAATCGTCGGGCAGGGACTTGCCGGAAGGAACGTTATTCAGGGACATCGTGAACTCTCTGCGTTGTGTTTGAAAGCGAAGATTATAGCGCCCATCGGCGCCATCAATCAGCCCCAGGCCGCAAGAAACTCGCGCCAGTGGGGCGCGTCGATCTTACCCAGTTGGGCTTTGACGAAATCAATCTCGGCCGCTTCTTCAGCCGCCGACAATTCGCCGCGCATGCGCCGGAAACGGTTGTAGACCAGATAGGTATTGACCACGTCGGTTTCGCAGTAGTCGCGAATCTCGGCGGCCTGACCGGCCTGCCAGGCTTCCCACACCTTGCTGCCATCCATGCCCAGTTTGCCGGGAAAACCGAAGAGCTTGGCCAGTTCGTCCAGCGGCGCATTGGCCCGCCCGTTGTACATGGCCAGCAAGTCCATCAAATCAAGATGCCGGGTGTGATAGCGGCTGATGTAATTGTTCCACTTGAAATCGCGGGAGTCTGCGTAGTCGCCCTCGCCCATGTCCCAATACCGCGGTGCTGAGACACCATGGAGCATGCCGCGATAATGGAGAACGGGAAGATCGAAGCCGCCCCCATTCCAGGAAACGATCTGCGGCGTGAATTTCTCGATGCCATCAAAGAAGCGCTGGATGATGGCAGCCTCGTCGAGTGCTGGTTCAGCCAGCGACCAGACCTTGAAGCCCTCGATGGTGCGCAGCACGCAGGAAATGGCCACTACCCGCTGCAGGTGCAACTGGATGAAGTCGCTGCCGGTTTTCGCACGCCGCTGCTGAAAGGCCAGCGCGGCGACCTCGGCGTCGGAAAGCTCACCCGGCAGATCATTCAGACGACGAAATCCCGCGACATCGGGAATCGTCTCGATGTCGAATACCAGCACCGGTTTCATGCCGGGAAAACCCCGGTCGACAAATAACGGTCGCCCCGATCACAAACGATGGAAACAATGGTGGCGTTTTCCAGCGCCTGAGAGAGACGCAACGCTACCGCCAGTGCACCGCCAGAGGAAATGCCGGCAAAGATGCCTTCTTCCACCGCCAGGCGTCGCGTCATGGCTTCGGCATCGGCCTGACTCACATACTCGATACGGTCGACATGTGTTTTGTCGTAAATCCTGGGCAGATAGGCTTCCGGCCATTTACGGATGCCCGGAATCTGGCTGCCATCCATGGGCTGGCACCCAACAATCTGAATGGCTGGATTTTGCGCCTTCAGGAAGGTGGACGTCCCCATGATCGTGCCGGTCGTCCCCATACTGGACACAAAATGCGTGATCTGGCCGGCGGTATCGCGCCAGATTTCCGGCCCGGTGCCTTCAATGTGGGCGCGCGGGTTATCGGGATTGGCAAACTGATCGAGGATGATGCCCTTGCCTTCATCGCGCATGCGCTCGGCAACATCGCGGCACAGCTCCATGCCGCCATCCTTGGGCGTCAATACCAGTTCGGCGCCATAGGCCCGCATGCTCTGGCGCCGTTCAATGCTCTGGTTTTCAGGCATCACCAGAATCATCTTGTAGCCCTTGATCGCGGCCGCCATCGCCAGCGCAATCCCGGTATTACCGGAGGTGGCTTCGATCAGCGTGTCGCCGGGCTGAATCTCGCCGCGCGCTTCGGCGTGCTGGATCATCGACAGGGCCGGCCTGTCCTTGACTGATCCGGCGGGGTTATTCCCTTCCAGCTTGGCCAGGATGACATTGCCACGGCGAACGTTGTCCGCCCCCGGGATACGTTGCAATTGGACCAGCGGCGTATTGCCGACAAAATCCTGAAGGGTTTTATACATGCTGATGGAGCCAATCGATATATTGGGAAACACCTTCTTCCACGGTCGACATCGGCGCATCGTAACCGGCAGCCCGCAGCTTGGTGAGGTCGGCTTGCGTGAATGCCTGATACTTGCCCTTCAAGGCTTCCGGGAAGGCCACGTACTCCAGCAAACCCTGTGCCCGCAATTCGTCCAGCGACAGCGCGGCCTCATTTTTTGCCTTGCGGCAGCCGTTGACCGCAGCCACGGCCACGTCATTGAAACTCTGCGCCCGGCCGGAACCGAGGTTGAAAATCCCGGATTTTTCCGGATGGTCAAGGAAGAACAGATTGACCTTGGCAACATCGCCGACAAACACAAAGTCGCGCATCTGACCGCCGTTGTCGTAGCCATGTGAGCCTTCAAACAGCTTGACCTTGCCGTCAGCACGGAACTGGTTGAAGTTGTGAAAAGCGACCGAGGCCATGCGTCCCTTGTGCATCTCACGCGGGCCATAGACGTTGAAGTAGCGGAAACCCACGATTTGCGATGAAGGATCCTGGGCCAGCCGCTGACGCACGATCTGATCAAAGAGGAATTTGGAATAGCCATACACGTTGAGCGGCCCCTCGAATTCCCGCTCCTCGCGGAACACTGAGGAAGCCCCGTAAGTGGCTGCCGACGAGGCGTACAGGAACTGCACATCCTGATCCTGACACCAGTCGAGGAGGATGGTGGAGTAACGGTAGTTGTTCTCCATCATGTAACGGCCATCGGTTTCCATGGTGTCGGAACACGCGCCTTCGTGCAGGATGGCCTCAACCTCGCCATCAAAATGGCCAGCCTGAATCCGCTCGATGAAATCCTGCTTGTCGATGTAATCGGCGATTTCGCAATCGATCAGGTTCTTGAACTTATCTGCCTTGGTCAGGTTATCGACCGCAATGATCTTGGTCACGCCCCGCTGATTCAGCGCCTTGACGATATTGGAACCGATAAAGCCGGCAGCGCCGGTAACAACTGTATACATGGTGAATTCCTCAGAGTGCACCCGCGATTTCTTCGCGGGTAACGACAGCAGTGCCCAGTTTACCGACAACGATGCCGGCAGCGATGTTGGCAACGCGGATCGCTTCCGCCCAATCGGCGCCCGCCGCCAGCATGACGGCCAGCGTTGCGATCACGGTATCGCCGGCACCGGATACATCAAACACCTCACGCGCCTGTGCCGCCTGATGGTAAGCCGCATCGTCGGCGAACAGGGTCATCCCCTCCTCGCTGCGCGTGACGAGCAAGGCCTCCAGGCCCAGATCGCCACGCAATTTGCGCGCCTTGGCAACCAGTTCCTCCTCCGACGCCCAACTACCCACCACTTCCTTGAGCTCCGAGCGATTCGGGGTAATGACGGTGGCCCCGGCATATTTCCCCCACTCGTCGCCCTTGGGATCAACCAATACCGGCTTGGCGGCCGCCCGCGCCAGACGAATCATGTCGGCGATATGCGTCAGGCCGCCCTTGCCGTAATCCGACAGAATGACCACATCACAATCGGCCACACGGCGCTCGAACTCGGCCAGTTTGGCTTGCAGGATTTCGTGGGAAGGCGTGGTTTCGAAATCAATGCGCAGCAATTGCTGCTGGCGACCAATCACCCGCAACTTCACCGTGGTATCGATCTCACGGTCTACCTGCAAATCCGCCGCAATTTCGCCCTCGGCAAGCAGTCGACCGAGCGTACGTCCGGCCTCGTCATCGCCCACCACCGACAGCAAGGTGGTTTGTGCGCCAAGCGAAGCCGCGTTGCGGGCCACATTGGCCGCACCGCCCAGTCGCTCTTCCATGCGCTCGACCTTGACCACCGGCACCGGCGCTTCAGGGGAAATCCGGCTGACATCGCCGAACCAGTAACGGTCCAGCATGACATCGCCAACCACCAGCAGGCGCACCTGCGTCAATTTATTCAACATGTTGATCCTACAAGTTCTGATCGAATTCTTCGCTGCGGCGCGGCGAATTGGTTTCCCAGCCGCCGCAGGCCGGACAGCGCCAATAAAACTGGCGTGCCTTGAAACCGCAACTGTTGCAGCGATAACGGGACAGGCGGCGGGTATAGCCCTGAACGATGGTTTTCGCGAGCTCAACATCACCCCGCACATCGTTCGGCGCCAGCGGCAGACGGGCGCTCATCAGCTTTTCCAGCCCAAGCAGCGTCGGATTGCGCTGCAATTCGGTGCGCACCATGCGGTACGCCGCTTCATTGCCTTCGCTCTCCAGCACCAGCTGATACACCACATCCAGCAAGTCGAGCGAAGGATAACGCTCCAGATAGCCGCCCAGCAGCGCCACGCCTTCAGGCAGTCGTGACAGGCGGCGATAGGCCTCCAACAGGCGCTGAGCCACCAGCGCCAGATAGCTGGGGTCCTGGAGCTCGATGCCTTGCCAGATCTTGATCGCGTCCTGATGACGTCCTTCCTGAACCAGTAAATCCCCTTGCAGGATGCTGGCGCGAACGCACTTACGGTTTTCCTGAACCGCCACCTCGAGATAGCGCCGCGCCGCTTCCGGGGAGGAGCGCATGATCTCGGTTGCCGCCAGTTCACAATAATATTCAGCTACCTCGCGATGCGAGGCGATTTCCGGCACCTCACGCGCAATATCGATGGCCTTCTGCCATTCCTTGCCGAGCTGATAGATTTCCAGCAGATTGCGCTTGGCCTCCAGCGCATGGGACGTGCCCTGCAATTTGTTGAATATTTCCTCGGCACGATCCAGCAAGCCCGCCTTCAGGAAATCCTGTCCCAGTTCGACCAGCGCATGCAGCCGGATACTTTCCTCAACATCCGGTAGATCGAGCAGGCTCTGATGCATGCGGATGGCACGTTCGGTTTCACCCCGGCGGCGAAACAGGTTGCCTAGGGCAAAGTACAGTTCGACAGTCTGTGAGTCGACTTTCGCGACCTCGAGAAAGGCATCAATCGCCTTATCCGGCTGTTCGTTCAGGAGAAAATTCAGCCCCTGGAAATAGGAGCGCGGCAAGGCACGGGACTCGTGCACCACCTGCCGCATATCCACCCGGGCGGCCATCCAGCCAAGTCCAAAAAATAGGGGAATCAGCAGCAGCTGCCAGTAATCGAGCAATTCATTCATAGGATGGGCGGAGGGAGTTCAGTGATCTCAGCACCCCGAGCCTCTTGCAATTGCTTGAGGCGGGAAATTTCCCGGCGCTGGCGAAACACCACCCCGGACATCGCCAACAGTCCCATCGCGGTGCCTGCGGCAAAAAAAACCAGCAGGACCACCACCAAAGGTGCCTGCCATACATGGTCCTGAACAAAATTCAGGGTCACCGGTGCGGTATTCCGTAAAGCAAACGTCACCAGCACCACAAAAAGAAAGAGCCTTGCGGCCCAAGTCAATAGCGTCATGAATTCCAATAAAAACGGGGCAGTGAATCACTGCCCCGAATCTACCACATTGGGCCAAGCCCGACGTCAGATCGACTGATCGACCCGTTCGCGCAATTCCTTGCCCGCCTTGAAATGGGGAACCCATTTTGCCGGTACGCTGACCTTGTCCCCGGATTTCGGGTTACGTCCAACGCGCGGCGGCCGGTAGTTGAGCGCGAAGCTGCCAAATCCGCGGATTTCGATGCGATCGCCGCGCACCAGGGCCTCGGACATCGCATCGAGAATCATCTTGACTGCGAAATCGGCATCCTTCGCCACCAGCTGCGGAAACCGCTCCGCTAGCCTGGCGATGAGCTCGGATTTGGTCATGCTGTCGCCTTATCAGCCTTGCTGGTTCAGCTTGGCCTTCAACAGTGCGCCCAGGTTGGTCGTACCGGCAGCGGCGGAAGAGTCAGCAGAGAACTTCTGCATGGCTTCGTGCTGTTCGGCTTGATCCTTGGCCTTGATGGAGAGGCTGATGCCACGGGTCTTGCGATCCACGTTGATGATCATGGCTTCGACTTCGTCGCCCACCTTGAGGTGTTGGGACAGGTCGTCGATACGATCACGGGAGAACTCGGAAGCACGCAGGTAGGCTTCGTTTTCGCCATCCAGGGTGAGCACGGCGCCGCGTGCGTCAACCGTCTTGACGGTGCCGCGAACGATGCTGTTCTTTTCGTGGGTTGCAATGAAGTTGGCGTACGGATCACCGTCGAGCTGCTTGATACCCAGGGAGATACGTTCCTTCTCGACATCGATACCGAGCACGACAGCCTCGACTTCGTCACCCTTCTTGAAGTTGCGGATGGCTTCTTCGCCGGTCGCGGACCAGGACAGGTCGGACAGGTGAACCAGGCCATCGATGCCACCGGGCAGACCGATGAAGATACCGAAGTCGGTGATGGACTTGATCGCGCCCTTGACCTTGTCACCCTTCTTCTGGTTCATCGCGAACTCATCCCACGGGTTCGGCTGGCACTGCTTCATGCCCAGGGAGATACGACGACGCTCTTCGTCGATTTCCAGGATCATGACTTCAACTTCGTCACCCAGGGAAACGACCTTGGACGGATGAACGTTCTTGTTGGTCCAATCCATTTCGGACACGTGCACCAGACCTTCGATACCTTGTTCGATTTCAACAAAGCCACCGTAATCGGTCAGGTTGGTGACCTTGCCGAACAGACGGGTGCCGGCCGGATAACGGCGGCCAATGCCAACCCACGGATCGTCGCCCAGTTGCTTCATGCCCAGGGAAACGCGGTTCTTTTCTGCGTCGAACTTGAGGATCTTGGCGGTGACTTCGTCGCCCACGGCCAGCACTTCGGACGGGTGACGGACACGGCGCCAGGCCAGGTCGGTGATGTGCAGCAGACCATCGATGCCGCCCAGATCGACGAATGCGCCGTAGTCGGTGATGTTCTTGACGATACCCTTGACGACGGTACCTTCCTTGAGGTTTTCGAGAAGCTTTTCGCGATCCTTGTCAGCGGTGGCTTCCAGAACGGCACGGCGGGACAGCACGACATTGTTGCGCTTGCGATCCAGCTTGATGACCTTGAATTCCAGGGTCTTGCCTTCGTACGGGGTGGTGTCCTTGACCGGACGCATGTCAACCAGGGAACCCGGCAGGAACGCACGGACGCCGTTGGACATGACGGTGAGGCCGCCCTTGACCTTGCCGGTGATGGTGCCGGAGACCAGGGTGTTTTCGTTCAGTGCAACTTCCAGGAAGTTCCAGGCAGCGATGCGCTTGGCGCGATCGCGGGACAGGCGCGTGGCGCCGTAGCCGTCTTCAAGCATTTCGATGGCAACTTGAACGAAGTCGCCTTCCTTGACTTCGATCTCACCCTGATCATTCAGGAATTCTTCGAGCGGAACATAGGATTCCGATTTC
Organism: Azonexus sp.; assembly: GCA_023150195.1. Taxonomy (GTDB): domain Bacteria; phylum Pseudomonadota; class Gammaproteobacteria; order Burkholderiales; family Rhodocyclaceae; genus Azonexus. The sequence continues at coordinate 2,015 of JAKLLI010000017.1, read as the reverse complement.
AGGCCGGCATTGACCACGACGAAATTGTGGTCGATGGCCATCACTTCAGCGGTGATGACTTCGCCTTGACGCATTTCCTGGCGAGCCAGGGATTCTTCAAAAAGTTGAGCAAAAGATTCCATTACGGACAGACTTTCTTGCCATGCACCGAAGCACACAGCGGGTTGAGGTTAAAAAACACATCGCCGGCCCGGTGGACCGGCAATGCCTTACTGCGCAGCTTCCGCCGCCCAAACAAGGACCTGATTCACCGCTTCATCGATGGTGAGAGAGGTCGTGTCGAGCAACCTGGCATCCGCCTCCTGACAGAGTGGCGCAACGCTGCGCTGCGAATCGCGCGCATCACGTTCCCGCAGGTCTGCCAGAAGGTCCGGGAGATTAGCAGAGAAACCTTTGCTGATCAACTGCTTATAGCGTCGCTCGGCACGTGCTTCCGCACTGGCGGTGAGAAAGACTTTCAACCTGGCTGCGGGGAAGACGACCGAGCCCATATCCCGACCATCGCCTACCAGGCCCGGTGCCCGGTTGAAAATCCGCTGACGGAAGAGCAAGGCCTCGCGTACCGCCGGGAGCGCCGCCACGCGGGAAGCCCCGGCGGACATGGATTCGGTGCGGATCGCATCACCGACAGCCACGCCATCGAGCAAGATATCGTCACCGTTGAAAACCACATCAAGTCCACTGGCAATCGCCGCCACGGCAGGTTCGTCGCCCCAATCCACGCCGGCGCGATGGGCCGCGAGCGCGGTCAAGCGATACAGGGCACCAGAATCCAGATAGGTATAGCCCAGTGCCGCAGCGACTCGCGCCGCCACCGTGCCTTTGCCGGACGCCGAGGGGCCGTCGATGGCAATCACCGGCGCGGCTTGCGCCACCTTGGCGAAGCGCTCGAAATAATCGGGAAAGGTTTTACCGACACATTGGGGATCGTTGATGCGCAAGGGGGTGCCGAAAGCGGCCAGCGAAAAACACATGGCCATCCGGTGATCGTCATAGGTATCGATACCCTCCGGCGGGGAAACAAGACGTGCCACCGGTGTCACACAAATGCTGTCTTCCTGCTCCACCACCTCGGCACCCAGTTTGCGCAACTCGGTCGCCATGGCGGCAATACGGTCGGTTTCCTTGACCCGCCAGCTCGCAATATTGCGCAGTGTCGTACTGCCCTTGGCAAAAAGCGCTGCCGTCGCCAGCGTCATGGCCGCATCAGGAATGTGATTGCAGTCCAGATCCACGCCCAGCAAGCCGCCTTCGGGCGCACTCGCTTCCATCCAGTTCGGCCCCATCTCGATCCAGGCGCCCATTTGCATCAAGGCATCAGCGAAACGCACATCCCCCTGAATGGAGTCACGCCCCACCCCTTCGACCCGAACCGGTCCGCCACCGATGGCGCCCAGCGCCAGGAAATAGGAGGCAGACGACGCATCCCCTTCGACGTACACCGTGCCCGGCGACACATAGCGACTGCCAGCCTTGACCGTGAAACGCTGCCAGCCCTCACGCTCCACCTGCACACCAAACCGCGCCATCGTTGCCAGCGTGATTTCGATATAGGGCTTGGAAATCAGCTCACCGACAACGTCGACCGTGACCGTCTCGCCCAGCAAGGGCAAAGCCATCAACAAGCCTGTCAGGAACTGGCTCGACACATCACCACGGACCTTCACCGAACCCTCAGGGCGAATCACCGCTGGCTTGAGATGCAGCGGCGGGTAGCCCTCGTTGCCCAAATAGGTGACATCGGCCCCCAACTGGCGCAAACCCTCGACGAGGTCGCCAATCGGACGTTCGTGCATGCGCGCCACACCCTTCAGCACATAGTCACCGCCGGCCAGCGCCAGCGCGGCCGTCAGCGGCCGAAAGGCAGTGCCGGCATTGCCGAGAAACAATTCGGCCTGACGTACCGGAAACTGGCCACCGCACCCCTGGATCAGCCAGTGCTCGTCACCCAGATGCTTTACGCCAACGCCCAGCGCCTGCAAGGCTTCCAGCATGCGCTCGGTGTCATCCGAGGC
>JAKLLI010000016.1 GCA_023150195.1 Azonexus sp. | reverse complement strand
ACCGGCAAGATCGTCTGGGAAAACAAGAACTACGCGCCCTTGTGGGGTGGCGTCCTGACCACCGCGGGCGGCCTGACCTTCTACGGCACGCCGGAAGGCTTCCTGAAGGCGGTCGACGCCAAGACTGGCAAGGAACTGTGGTCCTTCCAGACCGGTACTGGCATCGTTGCACCGCCGGTCACCTGGGAACAGGATGGCGAGCAGATGATCGCCGTCACCACCGGCTGGGGCGGCGCCGTGCCGCTGTGGGGCGGCGACGTCGCCAAGCGCGTGAACTTCCTCGAACAGGGCGGTTCCGTGTGGGTGTTCAAGCTGCACAAGAGCTGATTTGAAGGGATTTCGGGCGCGCCTGCGCCCGAGTGAAACGGCGCGACGACTGCGGTCCTCGCGCCGTTTTTCATTTTCGGGCATTTTTTCCGGTTGACCGCAGGCCTACGAGACATGGGCGAACCAATACAAAAACACTGATAAACTATCGATTATCGCAATTAAAAGACAATATATTACTCATGACGCGATCAACGAACAGCGTCATCGCCCTCCCTCCGGAATCGCTCGCGATGTTGAACAATCTGGGCCTGCGCCTGCGTGCCCGGCGCCTTGCATTGCACATGACCCTGGAACAGGCTGCCGAACGCCTGCTCTGTTCACCAACCACTTATCGCGCGCTGGAAGGCGGCAAACCGACGGTGAGCCTCGGCTTGCTGGCCCATGCCCTGTGGTTGTTCGGGCGATTGGAAGATCTGGAGCAAGTCAGCCCGATCGACATCAGCTTGCTCGATATCAGGCGGAACCAACGGGCACGCCCAGCCCTGAAGGAGATTGGCGATGACGAACGGGATTTCTGAAAACGCACTGTACGTTAGCCTCTACTTGCCGGGTGAAACGACACCGACGACGGCCGCGCTGCTCAAGCTCGAACGCAACAATCTTCAGGAAGGTGGCCAACTGGCCTACGGTCTGGGCTACCTCGAACGGCCAGATGCGCAAACGCTGAACCCGCTGCACCTTCCCTTGCAGCGAGAAAGCTTCCGTTTGCCGGCGCGCCTACTTCGCGACGGTGGCGCCCTGCCGCTAACCATCAAGGATGCGCTGCCCGACGCCTGGGGCTTGCGCGTGCTGGCCAATGAACTGGGGGGACGCCTGCCTAGCGAGCGGGAGCAACTGTTGCTGACCAACGAGGATCGCGTCGGCGCCATGGTTTTTTCCGAAACCCGCGACATGCCACCGCCAGCCGAACTGCAGCACCACGAATTGGCGGCCTTGGCCGATGCCGTTCGCCGCTTGCAGTACGACATGGAAATTCCAACGCCGCTGAAACGCCTGTTATTGCGTGGCGGAAGCCTGGGTGGCACGCGACCCAAGGCGTCGTTCATGCACGATCATGCCTTGTGGCTGGCAAAGTTTCCGGCAGCCGGCGATCCGCTCGACGTTCAGATGCTCGAAGCGGCGGCACTCGATCTCGCCAAACTATGCGGCATCATGGTGCCGCAACACATGACCCTGCCGATTGGACGCGGCGAAACCGCTTTTCTCTCGCGGCGCTTTGACCGCTTTGGTGAAGCTGCACAGCAGCGCCTGCACTTCCTCTCGGCCAGCGCCCTGCTCGACATTCCCTACGAATCAAGTGATGGCAGTTATGTCGAATTCGCCCGCGTTATCCGCCGCCTCAGCCTGCGGCCTGGCGCGGATCTCCTGGAACTGTTCCGCCGCATGGTTTTCAACCTGCTCATCGACAACACCGATGACCACCTGAAAAACCACGGCATGCTGTGGGCGGGCAGCAATCGCTACGTACTGTCGCCCGCCTTCGACATCGTTCCTCAACTGACGAATCTGGGCTACCAGATGCTGTCGATTGACGGCAGCACCCAGGAATCCAGCCTGGAACTGGCCGTTCAGTCAGCAGCCCATTTCGACCTTTCGACCGATCAGGCCAGCGCAATCATCAAGGAAATGGCCGGTGTTGTTTACGGGCAGTGGTGGCTGAACAGCCCGTTGCCAGCACTGCCCGAAACGCTGCGCAAGCCGATGGCGCGCTGCTTTGACCGGCAAAAGCAGATTATCGGCGTCGGAAAACTCAGCTCTTGAGGCGCTCGCCCCATGACAGACTGACAGGAGTCGTCCTGGCGCCTTTTCCCGGGCTGAAGCAGCTAGCGGGAAAAGCGCAGCCACAGACAAAGCGACGATTCACGTCAAAATCACGCTGACAACACGCATCCCGCCGCAGCACGGACGGGACAAGTGCGCTTGGCTCAGGGCTTTGGCTTGGCCTGCGCCTGATGCTCGATAAACACCTGGATCGCCCAGGCCACATCCTGCGGCAAGACATCGCGCCACGGAGGCATGTGGGTGATGCCGACGATCACCTTGCCGTACTGCACACTTTTGGCAAACCAGGCGTCGTTGTCGGCCATGCACTGCGCTTTCGTCTCCGGATGCTGGATACGCCGACAACCGCGGTCGAGATTGCGCAGGTCAGGCGCCGGAGCCGCATTGGTCGCCGCATCGGCACCGTGGCAGCGGGCGCAGGACTGGTTGAAGGCCGAGCGGCCGATGGCGAATGCCGCGGCCTCGCCACGATAGGGATTGGCGTCGCGCCAAACCTTGCCAAGCGGCGGCAACACCGAATAATCGACGACGGGCGGATAGGCCACCTCGGCCGCCGACACGCCTGCCGCCAGTGACAAGCCGGCGCACAGCGCCGCAAACAGCGACTTCCTCATTTCAGCGCTCCCTCACTCGGACACTCGGTACAGCCGGTGTAATCGGAATCTTCGAACACCGTGTAACGACGATAGCTACCCCTCAGATCGGCACCGCGAAAATCGACCGTGAAAAATTTGGTTTCCTGCAGGTTGGCGTTGACCAGTTTCGCCCGCTCGAACCAGGCAAAATTGGCCCGCGCGGCTTCTAGGTTGGCCGCCGTCAGGTCGGCACCCGTGAAATCGGCGCGATAGAGGCGACTGAATTCGAGATCGGCGCCAATCAGCTTCGCATTGCGCAGCGTTGCCGTTGACAGCAAGGCCATGTTCAGACGAGCACCGCTGAGATCGGCACCGTCGAGATTGGCACCGGCCAAATTGGCGTTGCGCAAGTCGGCACGCGCCAGATTGGCACCCCGAAGATCGGCACCGGCCAGATTTTTGCCCGACAAATGGGCATGCCGCAGATCGGCCCCCGGACAACGGGCATGCGCCCAGATGCCGCAGCCGTTGATAACCGGCGGATCGTCCGGAAAATCGTCCGCCGTGTCAGCCCGTGCAAGGCCAACCGCGGTCGACCCGGTCAACAGGGCAAAAAAGAGAAATTTCAACATCGGTCATCTCCCGATAGCCCCCAAGCTTCCATCGCAACCGGACGCCATGCCGGCCGGTTGCGATTCCGTAGAGCGCCGACGACCGGGGGAAAGGTCCTGTCGCCGGCGGGAAGGGGGTCGTTCGCGCTCAGCGCTTGGCTTGCGTGAGCGCCTTCGGCAGCTTGAACACCCACATCGAGCCGCCCTGCGTCACCTGCTTGGTCAGGTCGGCCATGTCGCCACCCCACAGCGGCACGGCGCCGCCGTAACCGGACTGGATGCCGACGTACTGCTCGCCGTCCATTTCCCAGGTGATCGGCACGGAAACCACGCCGGAACCGGTCTGGAACTTCCACAGCTCCTTGCCGTTCTTGGCATCGAAGGCTTTCACGTAGCCGTCCGAGGTGCCGGTGAATACCAGGCCGCCAGCGGTGGTCATGGTGCCGGCCCAGAGCGGGAATTTCTCCTTGTGTTCCCAGACGATCTTGCCGGTCTTCGGGTCCATGGCGCGCAGGGTGCCGACGTGGTCGTCAAACAGGCGCTTGATGCGGAAGCCCTGGCCAAGGTAGGCGGAGCCGGCCTTGTAGGTGAGCTTTTCGGTCCAGTAATCCATCGCCCAGTGGTTGGCCGGGATGTAGAACAGCTCGGTCTGCTGGCTGTAGCTCATCGGCATCCAGTTGGTACCGCCCAGGAAAGGTGGCGAGACGAAGATGGAATCCCCCTTGTCGGCGCCGTCTTTCGGCTTCGGCGGATGCTGGCCTTCAACGATGTTCGGCTTGCCGGTCTTGAGGTTCCAGCTCTTGGCCCAGGTAATGCCATCGACGAAGGGATAAGCGGCCAGCAGCGAAGTCGGCTTGTTCGGATAGCCGGCGCCGTTGGTCAGCTTTTCGCGGTCGGTGACGAAGAAATAGCCGTTGCGGTCGGCGTGGGCCGAGGCCTTGACCAGCTTGCCGCTCTTGTCCTTGTACTCGAAAAGCACGACCGAGTTGTTGCCGGAGAAGTCCCAGGCGTCGTTCGGCGTGTGCTGGAAGAAGCCCTTGAGTTCGCCGGTATTGGCGTCAACATAGGCCTGACCGGAGGTGAACAGGCTGTCCCAGTTGCGCGGATCGTCGCCTTCCTTGGTCCGGTGCCAGGTGTTCCACGGCGCCGGGTTGCCGGTGCCGATGACCACCATGTTCTTGTCCACGTCGTAGCTGGCCGTCTGCCATGGGGCACCGCCGCCGTGGTGCCAGGCCTCGACTTTCTTGCCGTCCGGCCCTTCCGGCCAGCTCGGTGCCTTGGCGTCGCCGGTCGGCGTGCTGTCCTTGCCGTTCAGGCGGCCCATGTGGCCTTCGACCATCGGGCGGGCCCAGACTTCTTCGCCGGTATCCGGATCGCGGGCGAACAGATAGCCGACGACGCCGAACTCGTCACCCGACGAGCCGTGCACCAGCAGCACCTTGCCGCTCTTCTGGTCCTTCACGACAAACGGCGCGCCGGTCATCGTGTAGCCAATTTTGTGGTCGCCGAACTTCTTCTTCCAGACGACCTTGCCGGTGTCCTTGTTGAGCGCGACGATGGAGGCATCGAGCGTGCCGAAGTAAATCTTGTCGCCGTAGATGGCGGCACCGCGGTTGATCACGTCACAACACGGGCGGATATCGTCCGGCAGACGCGCTTCGTACTCCCACAAGCGTTTTCCGGTACGTGCATCGATGGCAAAAATCCGCGAATAGGAGGCGGTCACGTAGATCACCCCATCATGCACCAGCGCCTGGGCTTCCTGGCCGCGCTGCTTTTCGCCGCCGAAAGAAAAGCTCCAGGCCGGCACCAGGTGCTCGACATTGGCGGTATTGATCTTGCTCAGCGGACTGAAACGCTGCGCCTTCAGGCCCAGACCATAGGAAAGCACATCGGTCGTCGTCTTGTCGTCGTTGAGAATGTCGTCCCAGCTCACTGTCTTGGCAGCGAACGCGGGGGCGCAGACTGTCGCAGCGACCAGTGCAGCCAACAAGGTCTGGCGGGGGAAAAATGCAGCATGTTTCATTGTGTGTTGTCTCCTGATTGAAATCTCTGGGTCTTGTCCGGCAGCCAGCGGCAGTCCGCTGCTGAACGGCCTTGCCAGTGTAGGAATGCGGCAACGGGCCTGTCTCGGGAGTTGCACCCCGCCAAACCGGGAATCCTTCCCGACCCCTCGATTTGACGCAGGTACGGAAACTGCTGAGACCTTCAAAAAAAACCGAGGAGATTCATGATGGACTTGCGCCGCCGTTTGCTCGGATGGCTGAGCCTGCTCTTGGGCGGCCTGCTGGTGGGCGCGCTGCTGGTGCAATGGCAATCGCTCAAAAACGACATCGATGCCGAAATTGCCGCGTCGTCACGGCTGGTGGATGTATTGCTGCAAGGCGCGCCAGTACCTGCCGCATCGGCCGCTTTACGCCATGTCCGGATCGATCTGACGGCAACCGGCGCGCAAGGCAATGCGCCCAGTCCCTGGCTCGCCTGGCTGGGGCTGACCCCGGCAGCGGCGGCACCACAAGCGCTGAAAATCGGCGATCAGACGGTTTACATTGCGCCCAACCCCCATTCGGAAATCGAGGAACGACTGGAGGACACTGTTCGATTACTGATCACCCTCCTGTTCTATTCTGCAGCAAGCCTGCTCGCCGCCTGGTGGGCAACCGACCGCGCCTTGCGCCCGGTCCGTGCGCTTGAACAGGGCTTGCAACGGCTCACCGACGGCGAGGATGATCCGGCGCTCCCCGATTTTTCCTTGCGCGAATACACGCGGGTCGCACACGCCATCCGCCAGCTCGGCCGCTCGCTTTCCGCCGCCCGCGCCGCCCAGCAGGCCTTGGCCCGGCAATTGATCGACGTTCAGGAAAACGAGCGCCGCGCCCTGTCGCGCGAGTTGCACGACGACATGGGGCAAACCCTGACCGCGCTGAATGCCACCGCCGCCCATCTCGAACGCAATGCCAACACGCTTTCTCCCGCCTCGCTGGCGGAATGCGGGAGCGACCTGCGCCGGGACATCCGGACCCTGGGACGCCAATTGCGGCACATCCTCAAATCGCTGCGCCCGCACGGCCTGGATGCCAGCGGGCTGAATCACGCCCTGAACGAATTGCTCGACAGCTGGCGCCAGCGTGACACGGGGATCGAATTCTTCGCCGAGCTACCGCCGAAAGCCTTGGCGATCTCTGACGATCAGGCCGTCACGCTCTACCGCATCGTCCAGGAAGCGCTGACCAATGTCATTCGCCACAGCGGCGCACGCCAATGCTGGCTACGTCTGTCCACGGTCAACCAGGCCATTCGTCTGGAAATCCGCGACGACGGCAGCGGCATCGCCGGGCAGCCGATCGCGCGCGGCGGACTGCTGGGGATGCAGGAACGTATCGCCATGGCCGGCGGGCAGTTTTCCGTCAGCAATGCCGAGTCGGGTGGCCTGTCGATCTGCGCCGCGCTGCCCATCAACCCGGTCAAGGAAGGGCTCGCATGATTCGCATCATTCTGATTGACGACCACGCGGTGGTGCGTACCGGCTACCGCCGTCTGCTCAGTGCCGAGCCCGATTTGCAGGTAGTCGGCGAGGCCGCCAGTGCCGACGAGGCCAATGCCCTGGTCAGCCAGTGTCAGCCCGACATCGCGGTGGTCGACCTCAGCCTGCGCGGCAGCAGCGGCCTGGAAGCCATTCGCGGCATGCGCGCCAGACATCCGGGCCTGCGCATTCTGGTGCTCTCCATGCACGACAGCGCAGGTCATGTGACCCAGGCCCTGAAAAGCGGCGCTCACGGCTACCTGACCAAGTACTGCGAACCGGACGAAGTGATCGAGGCCATTCGCCGCATCGCCCTCGGTCGACGCGCCTTTTCCCCGGAAATTGCCGACATCCTGGCGGCCGAAGCCATCACCGACAACGCCCCAGCACTCCATTCCCTGACGCCCCGCGAGTTTGAAGTCTTGCGGATGCTAGCCCAAGGCGAGAGCACCAACCGCATCGCGGACGCGATGCACCTCAGTCCGAAAACCGTTTTCAATTACCTCTCGCTGATCCGCCAGAAACTCGATGCCGACAGCGACTTCAAGCTCCTTCATTTTGCTGCCGCCCACGGCATGGTCGAACTCGGCCAGCAACCGGCCATCCTCTGAATGTTCCATTTTCCTAACCACCCAGACAAAGGGGTCTTCACCATGAAAAATACAACGATCCGCCTCAGCCTGCTCCTTGCCGCACTGATCAGCACCACGGCCTTTGCCGATGCCAAGGACGACAGTCAGATGAAGCAACTGGCGACGAACAGCGGCTGCATGACCTGCCACAGCATTGAATCCGGCAAACCCGGCCCCAACGGCATGAAGCCGATCGGCCCGGCCTGGCAGGATGTGGCGGCCCAATACAAGGGCAAGCCGGGCGCTGCCGAGTTTCTCACCCGCGTGGTCCTCGAAGGCTCGAATCCCTATAGCAGCCACTGGAAAGGCAAGGTCAGCGGCCTCTCCATGCCGCCCAACGCGGTCGCCATTACCGAAGGCAACGCCCGTCAATTGGTTAACTGGATTCTGGCCCTGCACTGAGACGGTCAACGCCTGACAACCCAAAAAAAACCGGCCTTGTGCCGGTTTTTTGGTTGATCGCCACCGATTTGTTCGCCGCTACGGCGAGGTTCGACCCTAGCGCGCGAGCAACGTGCCGGCCTGCGCCCGCAGGGGCACGATGTCGTCCTCGGTCCAGCCCATGATTTCGAGACAGGCCGGCCCCAGCTTTTCCCACTCGGCATCGCTGTCGACCGCCGCCTTGGCCGACAGCCAGTGCGAGGCCAGCGTCGAGACAGCAATCAGGCAACGGGGGCGGGCATTGGCACTGTCGTTGCGACGCAGAAAACCCAGGTCGTGATGCCGCCGGACGGCCAGACAAAACTGCGGATCTTCCAGCCAGTGTTGCAGCAACTCCGCACCGATCACGGCGTGATTCAGCCCCAGCGAATCGTCCTCGATGGCGATGAATTCACCCGCATCCTGATTGGCGCGCGCCAGCACGTGGCGATACTCGGGGAAAGGTGCCATCAGCAACGGGATGCCAATATTGCGCAACAGCCCAAAGGTGTAGGCCTGACTCGGTGGCAGCGGCCGCCCCGGCACCCGCTCGGCAATCCAGGCAGAAAGCCGGGCATTGCGGGCCGAGCGGTCCCAGAAACGCTCCAGTGAAGAATGCCCGAACGCCCAGTCCAGATGGCGTGAATTCAACGCATTGATGATGGATTCGAGACCCAGCATGGCCAGTGCATCGTGGATGGTTTCGCCCGTGCGCTCCGCCGGCGCGAAGCGATCGTTGGCACTGCGAATCAAGGCAATGGCAATCGCCACGTCGGCGCTCAACAAGTCGATGATGCGCGCACTGTCTTTTTCCTCCTGCGCCACCTCGCGCCGCAGCTCGGCCAGAATCGCCGGATTGGGCGGGAGCCCTGTCTCGCGCAAGGCAATTTCAAACCAGTCACCGGCTTGCATCAGTTCTGGGGAACTCATGAGTTTGCCTCCATCGCAGGCGCCATCAAAATTTTGGGAAAAGACCGCAAAAGCATAGCGCCTTGGCATATACGCTGCAATGCCCATGACGTTTTTTGGCTACTTTTCGCGTCGACCGCCGTCGGGCAAGGTGTTTCGCAGGCACAGAGACTTGCGCTGCCTCAAGCCTGTTCAATTTTGCAACAGGTGTTGAGCCGCGAATCATCAACGCGACCCGTCACGCCGGCGCATGCAAGTCGCCTTACGAAATATGTCGCTGATTTTTATGGCATTCCTCCCGTCGACCGCCAAGGATTACCCTGCTGGCACGCGCCATGCAATCTATCTGGCACGAGCAAGGGCGAACCAATGTTCCTAGAAACCATCGTCCGCCCTTGCTTGAAACACTGTTCGCAAGCCCAATAATTCTGGAGACAAATATGCTCTACGCAGCCCCCGGTGCCGCCGGCGCCAAGATCGCCTACAAAGCCCAATACAACAACTTCATCAATGGTCAGTGGACTGCCCCGGTCAAGGGTCAGTACTTTGATGTGATCACCCCGGTCAACGGCCAGGTCTATACGCAAGCCGCCCGTTCCACCGCTGAAGACATCGAACTGGCACTGGACGCTGCTCACGCCGCTTTCCCGGCATGGGGCAAGACCGCGGTTGCCGAGCGCGCCAACATCCTGTTGAAGATTGCCGACCGCCTGGAAGCCAATCTGGAAGTCCTGGCCTACGCCGAAACCGTCGATAACGGCAAGCCGATCCGCGAAACCCTGGCGGCCGACATCCCCCTGGCCGTCGACCACTTCCGTTATTTCGCCGGCTGCCTGCGTTCGCAAGAAGGCGGCATTTCCGAAATCGACGAAAACACCATGGCTTATCACATCCATGAGCCGCTGGGCGTCGTCGGTCAGATCATTCCCTGGAACTTCCCGATTCTGATGGCGGCCTGGAAGCTGGCCCCGGCGCTGGGCGCTGGTAACTGCGTGGTCCTGAAGCCGGCCGAATCCACCCCGATCTCCATCCTGATCCTGGTCGACCTGATCGCCGACCTGCTGCCGCCGGGCGTGCTGAACATCGTCAATGGTTTCGGTCGCGAAGCCGGTATGCCGCTGGCCACCAGCAAGCGTATCGCCAAGATCGCCTTCACCGGCTCCACCTCCACCGGCCGCGTCATCGCCCAGGCCGCAGCCAACAACCTGATTCCGGCGACGCTGGAACTGGGTGGCAAGTCGCCCAACATCTTCTTCGCCGACGTGATGGACAAGGACGACGGCTTCCTCGACAAGGCCATCGAAGGCATGGTGCTGTTCGCCTTCAACCAGGGTGAAGTCTGTACCTGCCCGAGCCGCGCCCTGATTCAGGAATCCATCTACGACAAGTTCATCGAGAAGGTCCGCAAGCGCGTTGCCGCCATCAAGCAAGGCTCGCCGCTGGATACCGACACCATGATGGGTGCCCAGGCGTCGCAAGAACAGATGACCAAGATTCAGTCCTACCTGCAACTGGGTAAGGAAGAAGGCGCTGAATGCCTGATCGGTGGTGAGCGTGCCAACCTCGGCGGCGACATCGCTGGCGGTTATTACATCCAGCCGACCCTGTTCAAGGGCCACAACAAGATGCGCATCTTCCAGGAAGAAATCTTCGGGCCGGTGCTGGCCGTGACCACTTTCAAGGACGAAGCCGAAGCCCTCGCCATCGCCAACGACACCCTCTACGGCCTCGGCGCCGGCGTGTGGAGCCGTAACGGCAATGTCGCCTACCGCATGGGTCGCGCCATTCAGGCTGGCCGCGTCTGGACCAATTGCTACCACGCCTACCCGGCCCACGCCGCCTTTGGTGGTTACAAGGAATCCGGTATCGGTCGCGAAACCCACAAGGTCATGCTGGACCACTATCAACAGACGAAGAACCTGCTGGTTTCCTACACCGAAAGCAAGTTGGGCTTCTTCTAAGCTTTGCATCTCCCCTCGCCCGATTTCAAGTTTGCGGGCAACTCTTCGGGGGCGGGCAACCGCCCCCTTTTTTTAAACACGCCGTTTTTGGGAGAAACTCATGGTTGACCGCGTCATCGCCACCCCGGCAGCGCTGGCACTGATTGCCCTCCTGAAAGAGCAGTACGGCCCCGATCTGATGTTCCATCAATCCGGAGGCTGCTGCGACAACAGCGCGGCCAACTGCTACCTGCAGGGCGATCTCACCATTGGCCCCTACGATGTCCATCTCGGCGACATCGGCGGCCTGCCCTTCTACATCAGCGCCTCGCAATACGAATACTGGAAGCACACGCAACTGATCATCGACGTCATCGATGGCAGTGGCGGCACCTTCTCGCTCGAAGGCAATACCGGCAAAGCCTTCCATACCCGCTCACGCCTGTTTTCCGACAACGAATGGCTGGAATTGCAGGCAGCCGGACTCGTCTGAACGCACCTCTTCAAGGAAACCGCTTATGAAAACCCTTCACGCCCTGATTCTTCCCCTGATCGCTGCCGCCGGCCTGGCCACGGTTCAGATCGCCCACGCCAACGACGGCGAAGCCATTGTCAAGAAGGCCCGTTGCGTCGCCTGCCATGCCGTCGATGCCAAGCGCGTCGGCCCGGCCTACAAGGATGTTGCCGCCAAGTACAAGGGTGACGCCAAAGCGCCCGCCATGTTGTTCGACAAGGTCCGCGCTGGCGGCGCTGGCAACTGGGGCAGCGTCCCGATGATGCCGCACCCCGCCGACAAGATCAGCGATGACGACCTGAAGGCCGCCATCCAGTGGGTACTCTCGCTGCACTAATCGTTTAAAACAAACCAAAGGGGAGAACAGCACCCCGGCAGCAACGGGGGACGGGCCAAGACCCGTCCCCTCAGACTGCAGACAAAGCCTCCAAGCGATTGGGGGCTTTAATTTTTTATGTTTGCCTCTCCGGCACCGCAAACAATGACTCCGGTGGAAGTCACCCAATGGTATCGTCATACCGTTGCCAATATGGGACGCTGGGTAGACAAATCCTTGCCACTCAGCGAACAGCTCAATGAAGCCAGGAGAATTCACGAGTTCATCATGAAGAGTGTAAGAAACGCGGTTTACAGCCAGAGTGCCTACCAGGCGTTTGTTGCGGCAGCCGGCGCGGCCATCCCGAGCCGTTCGACCATGCGGGCGTGGAAGGCCTTGCCCGAATTCCGCGGCATGACCGGGCAAAAGCAGCTTGAGGCGATTTTGAAGAAATACACCGAGATCAAGCTGCCGGTGCAGAAATACGAGCCGGCGTGCTTTGCTGGCGGGACGCTGGTTCATACCAAGAACGGCCTGGTGCCCATCGAGCAGATCCAGGTGGGTGACTGGGTGCTGTCCAAGCACGAAAGTGGCGAGGGCGAGCGGAAATACAAGCGCGTCACTAAGACCTTTGTGCATGAGGATCGGCAGGTGATTCGGGTGGCATTTGGGGGCAAACAGGCGGATGGTTCCACGCGCTACCATTTCTTTATCGTTACCCCTGAACACCCGATCTGGGTGCAGGGCAAGGGCTGGAAGCCGGCAGAAAAACTCAAGCTTTCCCTCCCATTAATGAAAACAGAATTTGTGGTGGACGAATCGCCAAATATCTACGGCAACACCCGACTTTTTGTCACAGACAAACCCGATATCGCTTGGGTGCCAAGCACTAATGTGTCATCCGATCTTGGTCGCTTCGGTTGTCACATCAATGTCCATACGCTCGAAATGGTCGCTGATCATGTTGCTTTGGACTTCGAGAGCGTTCGAAAAACCGGTCGGGTAAAGCAGGAGCATCTGTTCAGAACCACGGTGTACAACATCGAGGTGGAGGATTTCCATACCTATTACGTGGGTAAGGCTGGGGTCTGGGTGCACAACAAGAATATACAGACGGCCACTGCTGCCCCTGACGGTTAGCCCCTGTCCGGCTATTCGTTGACCGCTGGCGAAGCCGCCTCGCCGTTCATCACCAAGGGCGAGATGTACGTTTATCTCGCCAAGCATGGCAATGCGACCAAGGATGGCGTATTCGTCATTCGTTCCGGGACGTTGAGTCAAGCGGAAAAGGATGGTGCGGTCTGGGGCGATACCGCGCGCTGGCTGAAATTCGAGGAATACGCGCCGGGCCGCTTGAAGGATGCCAATGGCGAGCGTTACGAATACGCGCTGGCGTATTTCGATCCGCTAGACATTACGGGTAGTCCTTACCGCTACCTTGCCATTGAGGGTCGCCTGGATGCACATACATTTGTCGATCAGAAATTAAGCCTGGTCAAAGCAGGCGAAATTGAAGAGGCACTCACTCTGCTTTACTGGACGGCATTGCGTCTGAAGGCCAATCCGCAAGATAAAATTATCTATCAGTTCAACCCGGCGGCTAGCGGAGAACCCTCAAAGGCTTTGAAGGACGCGGAGGATCTGATCGAGGGGATCAAGACGGGGGTTTATGAATTTCTCGGCGGTGGCTCTGGTAATGCCCAGAAAAACACGCTAATCCAGTGGCTCGCCAATAGTGGGCAGCTTGAGTTACGTGATGCTGCAAAAGAGTTCCGAGTTCCGCAAAACGTTTTCGCCGAAGGGCCGGGGCTGACCACCGACGCCCTGCCCATGACCGCCATCGACGCCCTGCTGCCCATCGCCAAGCAATACTGGCTGGACGCCGGGGCTTCGCCCACGATGCTCGACGCGGCCAACTTCGCAATTGCCGACCTGCCCACCGGCTTTGCTGCGTGGACCGAAGGGCAGACCATCACCCTTGATGCCACCGGTGCCGGCTGGGGCTGGTTTGTCGACGGCACGCCGCTCGACTACAGCGAGTTCGCGCAGGCCGACAGCGCCAGCGCCTGGCATGTCGATACGACCCTGGACGCTGATTCTCCCGCCGCCGGCCACCTCGACCTTCTGACCGTGCTGATCCACGAACTGGGCCACATCGTCAGCCTGCCCAGCACGGCTACGGCCAATGACGTGATGAGCCAGTACCTGGCCCCCGGCCAGCGCCGCCTGTTGAGCGGTGCCGATGTCACCGCCCTGCAAGCCGCCGGCACCCCCTATTTCCTGACACTGCTCGGCGCGCAGACAGTGACGACCGGCCTGGGTAGCGATAATATCCGCTACAGCGCGCTGGTCGCCGGTAACGCGCTCGACCAGGTACAAGCAACCCTGAGCGATCCGGGTTTCACCGGTCAGGCCGGCTGGCAGACCCAAGGAGATGTCGCCATCGCGGCCGGCACCGCCACCCTCAAGGAAACCGCCTCCGCCCAGACCCGCCTCAACCAGGCCTTCGTGCTCGCTCCCAACGACCGCTTCCTGTCCTTCACGTTGTCCGGCATTGCGCTGGATGATGTGAGCAATGCGCCGGATGATGCCTTTGAAGCGGCCCTGATCGACGCCAATACCGGCTTGTCGCTGTTGGGCGGCACGGGGTTGACGCATAACGACGCTT
>JAKLLI010000015.1 GCA_023150195.1 Azonexus sp. | reverse complement strand
CCGCCTTTGTCTGTCGGTTTGCCAGGAAGCAGATGCGCAATCCGCAACCATTGTTTGTCGTTCAACATCAATCGATCCATGTCTTACACCCAAATTCCAGGATGTAAACACAAATCGGTTACTGTGAACAGGCCCTAGGCCGCCCACGCATACGGGGGAGCGGTATACTGCCGCCTTCCTCAACGAGAAGGCTTTTCATGGCTGCCAACGATACCGCCAGCATGGCGCTGTTTTGCGACTTCGAGAACATTGCGCTGGGTGTGCGCGATGCCCAGTACGACAAGTTTGATATCCGCCCGGTGCTTGAGCGTTTGCTCGCCAAGGGCAGCATTGTGGTCAAGAAAGCCTATTGCGACTGGGAGCGCTACAAGGGTTTCAAGGCGGCGATGCACGAAGCCAACTTTGAATTGATTGAAATTCCCCATGTGCGCCAGTCCGGCAAGAATTCGGCTGACATCCGCATGGTGGTGGATGCGCTGGACCTTTGCTACACCAAGTCGCATGTCGATACCTTCGTGATCATTTCCGGCGATTCCGATTTTTCACCCCTGGTTTCCAAGTTGCGTGAAAACGCCAAGCGGGTCATTGGCGTGGGCGTCAAGCAATCCTGTTCCGACCTGCTGGTCACCAACTGCGACGAATTCATCTACTACGATGATCTGGTGCGGGATCGCGAAGCAGGTCGAGGAGCGCAACGCCGGGAACGTGAAAAGCGCAGTCCGGAAGAAGAGGCCAAGCGCAGCGAAAAGATGGAAGAGCGCAAGCGCAAGGCGATGGACATCGTCAGCGCAACCTTCGGCGACCTCATGGCGGACCGTGGCGAAGCCGAGCGTATCTGGGCCTCTGTGCTCAAGGAAGTGGTCAAGCGGCGTAATCCGGGGTTCAGCGAAAGCTATTATGGCTTCCGCACCTTTGGCAGCTTGCTGGAAGAAGCGGCCTTGCGAGGCCTGCTGGCCGTTGGGCGTGACGAAAAATCGGGCACTTATGTTACGCGGGCTGTTGCGAAGGTGGTTGAAGTCGCGGAGGGCGCCGAGGCCGCTGGCGAGCCGGAAATCACCGCATCCAGCCCCTTGCCCGATGGCGAGCCGCTTGCCGAAGTGCTTGCGGAGGCAGAAGCCGCCTCTGCGGAAGACGATAAATCCACCAGCAGTCGGCGTCGCGGAGGCCGCCGTACGCGCAAGGAAGGGCGAGACCGCGCGACGGCGAAAGCAACGGAGGCTGCCGCGATGCCCGCGGCGGTGCCAGCCGCCGATCTCGGGGATGAGGCCGTGGTGGTCGCGGCACCCGATACGCCCATCGCACCGGCCAGTGATGCGGCCGCTGCCGAGGAAAAACCGGCGCGTCGTCCTCGGACGCGCAAAAAGCCGGTCGACACGGCGGTGTCCGCTGTCGAGGCGCTTGTTCCTCCGGTGCCGGTTGCCGAGCCCGTCGAGACACCCGCGGTGGCATCCGGTGAGGGCGCGCCAGCCGTGAGCAAGGCCAAACGCAGCACGCGTCCACGCAAACCCCGCAAAACCGAGGCTGCTGCCGGTTAAATGACCTTGAGCAGTTGGGCGCGCAGTTCTTCTGCGCGCCGTCGCCCCTCGCGCGTCTGCACGATGACGTGGAACCAGGGGTCGAATTGCAGGCGCAGGGCTTCGTGGCTTTTTGCCGAAAATGCGGCCTCGACGATATGCAGGTGGGCAAAGGGGCCGCAGAAAGTCTTCAGCGAGTTCTGGATGAAGTTGCTCGCCATCTCCAGTTCTTTGGGATTGGGCGGGCTGGGCGCAGGGCGGAATGCGGTAATCGAAGGCAAGGGGGCTGCCGGGGCGATTTGCTGCTGGCCTGAAGCATCCTTGAGTCCGCTGACTTCGATGTAGGCTTCTTCTTCAAGCAGGCCCAGCGTGTGCTGCAGATCATCGGCTTGAAGCAGTTCGCGCAATTCGTCGACGGTCCGCTTGCCATCGACCATGATCAGGACGCGCCGCTGACGTGGCGTGAGCGCCCCGGTGCGCTGGCTGATTTCCGCCTGCCCGTGCGCAGTTTTGGCGAATACGACGCCCATGTCTCTCTCCGTTGTCGGTGATGCTGTTTTTGAAGCCGCATTCTACCGAAAAAGAAAAACCCGCCAACAGGCGGGTTTTCATCGGGTGGAGAGGCCGTGGATCAGGCGGCGGCCTGAACCGGAATCTTGTGGCCGCGACGGACGATGCGATTCTGTGAATCGACGTAGATCAGATCCGGCTCGTGCTTGGCCAATTCCACTTCGTTATACACGGCGAAGGTGGCGATGATCAGGATGTCGCCGGGGGCGGCACGACGGGCGGCCGAGCCGTTGACCGAAATGACGCCTGAACCCCGCTCGGCGCGGATGGCATAGGTGGTGAAACGCTCGCCGTTGTTGACGTTCCAGATGTCGATTTGCTCGTATTCCTTGATGTTGGCTGCTTCCAGCAGATCGTCATCAATGGCGCACGAACCTTCGTAATGCAGATCAGCGTGGGTTGCGGTCACGCGATGCAACTTAGACTTCAACATGGTTCTCTGCATGGTTTCACTCATCCAGAAAGTTGGGGGAAGCGCATTGTAACGGCAATAAAACTCGTGTCAACGCTGTAATTATGTATATTTTTGTCGCCCTAAATCTCAATGTTATCAATGAGACGCGTGTTGCCAAGGCGGCTGGCGGCAAGCACCACCAGTGGGACGTTTGCGCGGGTTGGCGCGCTGAGGTCAGACTGTTGTCGCACTGCAACATAATCGGTTTTCCAACCGGCTTCGGTCAACGCCGCGATCGCCGCGTTTTCCAGTTTCGGCAGATCGGTTTCACCGGCGAGGACGGCATTGCGGATGGTGTTCAGCAGTTGGTACAAGCGGGGAGCTTCGGCGCGTTCGCTGGCACTCAGGTAGCCATTGCGTGACGACAGCGCCAGCCCATCCTCGGCGCGTACTGTTTCGCCACCGATGATGTCGATGGGCAGGGCCATCTGGCGTGTCATGTTACGGATCACCATCAGCTGCTGGTAATCCTTTTTGCCGAACACCGCAGCATCGGGCTGGACACAGTTAAAGAGCTTGCTGACCACGGTCGCAACGCCACGGAAGTGGCCGGGACGGAATTCTCCGTCAAGGATGTTCTGGATGCCCGGCGGTTCGACGAAATAGGTTTGGGGCTCGGGGTAAAGATCGACTTCGGTCGGTGCGAACAACACATCGACACCCGCTGCGGCCAGCTGTTCGCAATCGGCCTGAAAGGTGCGGGGGTATTTGTCGAAGTCCTCGTTGGGGCCGAACTGCAGTCGATTGACAAAGATGGAGGCGACAACGGTATCGCCATGAGCGCGGGCTTGTGTCATCAGGCTGATGTGACCGGCGTGAAGATTGCCCATGGTCGGCACAAAGACGACTCGACCGCGACCCTTGAGCGCGCTACGCAGATCGGAAATGGCGGCGTGGATATGCATGAGAGCTCCCGGGAATCAGGCGGCGTAGGTGTGTTCCGGCCCGGGGTAGTCCCCGGACTTGACCGCGGCAACGGCGCGGCAGGCCGCATCGTGAATGCTGCTGGCGCCCTCCATGAAGTTTTTGACAAACTTGGCCTTCTTGCCCGGCGGGATGTCGAAGGCGTCGTGCAGCACCATCACTTGCCCGGAGGTGTCCTTGCCGGCACCGATGCCGATGGTGATGATGGCCAGTGCAGCGCTCACTTCCGTGGCCAGTGTGGCCGGAATGGCTTCGAGCACGATCATGGTCGCCCCGGCGGCCTGCAGGGCTTGCGCATCGTCCTTCAGGCGCTGTGCGGCGGCATCGCCCTTGCCTTGCACCTTGTAGCCGCCGAGGACGTGTACCGATTGCGGCGTGAGCCCGACATGGCCGCAAACGGGAATGCCGCGCTGCACGAGGAAGGCCACGGTGGGGGCCATCTCCTTGCCGCCTTCCAGTTTGACCATCTGGGCGCCGGCGGCCATCAGCGTGGCGGCATTGCGGAAGGCCTGTTCCGGCGATTCCTGATAGCTGCCGAAAGGCATGTCGGCAATGATGAACGGCCGGTCGGAGCCGCGTTTGACGGCGGCGGTATGGTAGGCGATGTCCGCGACCGTCACCGGCAGGGTGGTGTCATGTCCCTGAATGACATTGCCCAGCGAATCCCCGATCAGGATGCTGTCTACTCCGGCGCCGTCGAGCAGGCGCGCGAAGCTGGCGTCGTAGCAGGTGAACATGACGACTTTTTCGCCGGCCTGGTACAGCTTGCCAAGATCGGCCTGGGTCAGGCGGCGGGTGAGCGTTTGAGCGGACATGGGCGTTGAGGGTAGGGAAAAAACGGGTGACTAGGATACACAGAGGCGCCGGAGGCGCGTCAAGCGCTAATTACAGGGGGCAGATGCCCTGATTGGCGACCGCCGGCAACCACGCCGCCAGCGTGCCGCGTCCGGGCAAGGCCAGATCGGGGGCGAGGTCGGCGAGCGGATAGAGGACAAAGGCGCGCAGATGCAGGCGGGGATGGGGCAAGGTCAGGCGCGGGGTGTCGATCACCAAGTCGTCGTAAAGCAGGATGTCGAGATCCAGCGTGCGGGGGCCGTTGCGTTCGGCGCGGATACGACCAAAGCGGTGCTCGATGGCCAGCAGTGCGTCGAGCAGGGCCTCCGGCGCCAGCGTGGTTTCGATGCGCGCAGCGGCATTAACGAACTCGGGTTGCCCGGTCATGCCGACCGGTGCGGTGCGATAGAGTTCGGAGCAGGCCAGCAGCCGGCTTTCCGGTAGTTCGTTCAGTGCCTCGAAGGCGGCGCGAATCGTTGCGGCCGGGTCACCCAGATTGGCGCCCAGCGCGATGAAGGCCTGGCTCATTTATTCGGCGTTGCCACGGTCGACCGTCGCTGTCGCTGGTTTTTTGCGGCGCCGACGGCGCTTTTTATCGCCTGCCTGCTCCGGCATCAGCAAGGTGGCCCGTTGCTCGCCATCCGCCTGCTGGAAACGCGTCCACCAGTCGGCAACTTCCATGTCGATTTCCCCGGCCTGGGCGCGCAGCACCAGAAAATCGTAGCCGGCGCGGAAACGGGGTTGTTCCAGCAAGGCATAGGGACGCTTGCCGGCACGTTGTTCGAAGCGCGGCTGCAAGGCCCAGATATCCTTGATGTCGCCGGCGATGCGCCGCGTGATCGCGAGTTTTTCGCCCTGGACATCCAGCACGTTGTCCATGGCCTGAAACAGCGCAGGAATTTTGGCTTCGCCCTTGGCTTTCATCTTGTCCCAGTGGGCCAGCACTTCGTGCCAGAGCAGGGTGGCGAACAGGAAACCGGGCGAACTGCCCTTGCCTTTGCGAATGCGCTCGTCGGTGTTGGCCAGCGACAACATCACAAATTTTTCGCCCATCGGCTGTTCGAGAATGACGTCGAGCAGGGGCAGCAAGCCGTGGTGCAGGCCTTCGTCGCGTAATTGCGTGATGCATTTCACGGCATGGCCGGAAGTCAGTAGCTTGAGCATTTCGTCGAAGAGTCGGGCCGCCGGGACGTTTTCCAGCAGGCCGGCCATGTCGCGGATCGGCTTTTTGGCCTCGGGATCGATCGACAAGCCCAGTTTGGCGGCGAGACGAACGGCGCGCAGCATGCGCACCGGGTCTTCGCGATAGCGGGCGCGCGGCTCGCCGATCATGCGCAGGGTGCGGGCTTTCAGATCGCCAACGCCGTGGTGGTAATCAATGATCGTTTCCGTGCCGGGATCGTAATACAGCGCATTGGCCGTGAAATCGCGGCGCGCGGCATCCTCGGCCTGGGTGCCGAACACGTTGTCGTGCAGTACGCGACCGTGTTCGTCCTTTTTGGTATTGGCGTCGAGTTGACCGCGGAAGGTGGTGGTTTCGATCACCTCCTGCCCCATCATCACATGCACGATCTGAAAACGGCGGCCAATGATGCGCGAGCGACGGAAGGCACGCTTGACCTCTTCCGGCGTGGCATCGGTGGCCACGTCAAAATCCTTGGGCTCGGCGCCGATCAGCAGATCGCGTACCGCGCCACCGACGACGTAGGCTTTGAATCCGGCCGCTTGCAGCGTTTCGCACGTCCGGCGGCTACCGCTGCTGAGGCGGTCTCGGGTGATGCCATGACTGGAAACGGGAATCACAGCCGGTTCGCTGTGGCCGGCTTTGGGCTTCTTGCTGCGGAAGACGCGGGAAATGAGTTTGCGGATCACGAGTGCCTGTACAAAAGTGCGCCGGGGCGCAGCGGAAAAGCCCGGATTTTACCGCAAAGTGATGATTTTCCAGCCCATTTTGCTGGCGTGGGCGCGCAGGGTCTCATCCGGGTCTACGGCGACGGGTCGGGTGACCTTCTCCATCAGCGGCAAATCGTTGTGCGAGTCGCTGTAGAAATAGCTTTGCTCGAAGGCGCCCCACCACAGGCCCTGCGATGCCAGCCAGCTTTCGACGCGGGTGATTTTGCCGCCCTGAAACGAGGGGGTGTCTGTCGATTTTCCGGAAAAACGGCCCGTGGCCACGTCGACCGCAGGAATGGTGCCGATCAGGTTGGGAATGCCGAATTCACGGGCGATCGGCCCGGTGACGAAGCTGTTGGTCGCCGTCACGATGGCGCACAGATCGCCGCTGGCCAGGTGCTCAAGGACCAGGGTGCGCGCCTGCGCGGTCATGATCGGACGAATGTGGCGATCCATGTATTCAAGGTGCCAGGCATCCAGTTCGGTGCGGTCGTGGCGGGCCAGCGGTGCCAGCTGGAAGTCGAGAAACTCGTAGATATCCAGCGTGCCCGCCTTGTATTGCGCGTAAAACTGCTGGTTTTTGGCCTCCTGAAGCACGGGGTCGACGACACCCCGGGAAATGAGGAACTGCGCCCATTCAAAATCGGAGTCGCCAGCCAGCAGGGTGTTGTCGAGGTCGAAAAGGGCGAGATTCATGTCAGTTTTCCAGCGGCAAGGTGTCGTTGAGCAGGCTGCGCAGCAGCGGCAGGGTCACGGCGCGTTTGTGTTCGAGGGTGTAGCGATCGAGCGCCACGATGAAAGCAGAGAGCGAGCGCATGTCGCGGGGGGCGTGGCGTAGCAGGTAATCGATACTTTCCGGCGGCAATTTCAGCGCCCGCTCGCGTGCCTGCGTTGCCAGTGCGGCGGCCTTTTCGTGATCGGTTAAGGGATGCAGGCGGTAGATCAGGCCGTAGCCCAGCCGGGTGCGCAGGTCTTCACGAAGCGCCAGATGCGCCGGCGGTTGCGCTGCTGCGGTCAACAATTGGCCGCCGGCCATTTTCAGCCGATTGAAATGATTGAACAGGACGATTTGTCCGGACTCGCTCAGCGCCTCCACATTGTCGACCGCGAGATGCATGTCGGCGGGCAGGTCGCTCAGGTCGGGGTCGGCGATGGCATCGCTCAGGGTGAAGCCGCTCGCCTGCAACAGGTGAGTGCGCCCACAGCCCGCTTCTCCATAAAGGCAGAACCCGGTGGTGCTGTTCTGACCCGCCAGCCAGCCTGTCAAGGCGGCCAAGGTTTCCGCATTCGCGCCGGCCACAAAATTGTCCAGCGTCGGCGGTGTTTCAGGCAAAAGGTCGAGTATTAGCTGGCGCACGGTAGATGGCGAAAAATCGGAGCGCGAATTTTAGCAGAGGCTGCTGCGCTGGCCTGCACCGGGGGTAAAGACTGCAACGGCGTACCACAGGATTTGAGGCTCACGATTTTCTGCGGACTGGATGCGCGCTATCGACGCCATTGAATCGCGCCAGCCGTTTTGAACTGGCGGCCAAGGTTTCAGACGACAGGCGACCGCTTTCAAGCGCAATCGCCGCGCAGTACAAGGCACGGTAGAACTGGCGCGGATCGTAGCTGACCAGCACCAGGTCAACGCCGGCAATCAGCGCCTCGCTGGCGACCTTGCCGATGCCCTGGCTGTACACCGCGCCCATGTTCAGGTCGTCGGTGACCAGCACGCCGTCGTAGCCCCATTCATTGCGCAACAGCCGGACGACGGCCGGCGAGTGCGAGGCGGCGCGGTAGGGGTCGAGCGCCTCCAGCGTCACGTGGCCGAGCATCAGCGCGCTGCCGGCGTGGCCGGCCAGGCTGCGGAAGGGCTGCCAGTCGGCGGCCAGTTCGGCGGGCGTTTCGCTCAACCGGGCCGGGTGCAGGTGCGTGTCACGGTCGACCCGCCCCAGACCGGGAAAATGCTTCAGCGTGCCCCGCACGCCCCTGGCGGCGAGGCCGTCGAGGTAGCCGGCGGCGACTTCGGTGACGCCTTCCGGATCGCTGCCGATGGCACGTGCCGGGATGTCGCTGAAGATGTCGCCGGCAGGCCGGTCGGCTGGGCGCAGGTCGACCACCGGGCCGAAGTTGAGGGTGACGCCGAGCCCGGCCAGAGCACCGCCCTGGCGTGCGCCGTAGGCCTGCGCGGCAATGCCGGGGTCGGGCTGGTCGGCGACGCCGGCCAGCGGCGGCAGACGTTCGAGCAGCGGCGACAGATGATTGACCCGGCCGCCCTCCTGGTCGGCGGCGACGATTAGCGGCGGCAACCCTACCTGTGCGCGCATCGCCTGCAGGCCGGCGATCTCGGCGCGCACCTCGTCCAGGCTGCGTCCGCGCACGTTGCGCCGGCCGACGTAGATGCCGCCGATCAGCCCTTTGGCCGCCAGTTCGCTGACTTCGTCGACATCGGTGTAGCCGACGACGAAATGCTGGCCGACCGCGCGCATCGCCGGCCCGGCGGCGAGCACTGCCTCACGCTGCAAACGGTAGTCGGCCGCCTGCCAGGCGAGTAGCAACCCAATGCCGAGCAGCATCACCCAGGCGAGGCCCGGCAGCCGCCGCCAGCAGAGCAGCCCGAGCAGCGGCAAGCCCCAGAGCAACATGTTTTCGACGTGGCGCAGGCTGAACAGCAGCGGGTGCTGGTAATGCCAGGCCGAGGGCAGCAGCACCAGCGGCCACAGATTGGCCGCCGGTGTCGCTGCGCCGCGACCGAACGCGGTGCCGGCCGGCATCAGGCGTCCTCCGCCTTGCGGCCGAGGCCGTACCAGTCGAGGCGGCGGGTCGCCAGCATGGTCGCGCCGAGCGCCGCGAAGAGCAGCAGGCTGCCCATCAGGAGCGCGTTGTCTTCCGAACGCAGCACCCCGAACAACACGCCGTAAAGCCCGCTCAGCCCGGCGCCGAAGGCCGCGCCCTGGCGCCAGCCGCCGAGTGCGCCGGCCAGGTACCAGCCGATCAGCACGATGCAGGCCGCCGCCGACAGGCCGTAGGCGGTGGCGAAGGGCATGTGCTCGGAGAAGGCGATCAGCAGCAGGAAGAAGATCGCCAGCGCCAGCCCGACCAGCAGGTATTGCAGCGGATGGATTGGCGCGCGGCGCAGGATTTCAGTGAGGAAGAAGCCGGCGAAGGTCAGCGTGATGAACAGCACGCCGTACTTCACCGCGCGTTCCGACTGCAGATAGACGTTAACCGGATGGATGAACTCGATGGACAGCGCCTCGCCGCTGTTCGGGTTCAGCGTGTTGTCGAAATTGCGGGCGAGGTGAGAAATCTCCCAGTGGGCGTCAAAGCCGTTGCCGCCGATGCTGCGTTCGCGTGGCAGGAAGCGGCCACCAAAATTCGGATGTGGCCAGTCCGACTTCAGCGCGATGCGGTTGCTCTCGCCCACTGGCGCGATGGCCAGGCGCGTGGTGCCGGTCAGGTGCAGCGGAAAGGCCACCGTGAAATCGCAGGGCTTGCCCGCCTCGATGCCCCCGAGTGCTACGGTCAACGGCTGCAAAGGCATGATTTCCGGATCGACCTTGCCGCTGGCGAAACGGTGGCGCTGGCCGTTGATCGTCACCTCCGGGTCGCTGGCCACGCCGCGCGGATCGGACAGCCCGACGACCAGCGTTGCCTGCAGATCGAGCAGTTCGGCATTGCCGCTGTGCGTCGGCGCGTCGAAGCGGAAGCGGCCGGCGATCTGGCTGTCGAGGTGGAACAGCCGCGCCTGGTAGATGCCGCGCTGGCGCGTCTCGACCTTCACGCCGCCATCAATCTCCAGCGACTCCGGTGCCACCAGCCGCCGATGCTCGACCACCCGCGTGCTCTCGGTGACCTTGCCGGTCTCCGGCGCTACCCGCGTCTCGCGCAGGCGCTCGCGGTAGCGCAGCACAACGATCGGCCCGATCAGCGTCTGCGCTCCGGCCGAACTCTCGGCAATGTTCTGCTGCACCTCATGCTGCCGCTGACTGCGGTCGCGAATCTGCCCCTCGATCAGCGCCAGCGGTATCAGCAAAAGGATCGCCATCGTGACGATGGCGACGATCTTGTAAAGCAGTTTCCTGTCCATGATGAGCTCCCTGGTTGAATGACGGGAGCGAGTCTGGACGGGGTGAGTGAGGTGGTGATGAGGGTTTGTGAAGTGGGGGTGAAGTTTGCGGGCAAGCGGCGCGATCAGTCCGATACGTTCGTAGTGCTGGAACGTAAGGACGCTAAGTCTGGTCCGCTTTGGGGCGGTAGCGCCTGACGGTTGTTACGTCTGATCCGACCCCGGATCGATTGGTCTTGTTTTTTGCAACACTTCAAGTGCTGCCAGATCTTCGGCATCAGCGAGCTCTGCGGTGTGTTGCCGGCGCGCGCTATCAAAAGCCGTGTAGCGCTCCAGTGCCAGCTTTTCCGCGACTTCGGCGCGCAGTTTGCCGGCATGCGTCAGTACGTCTCGTTCGTTGAAATTCAGGAAGGCGTCGAGCCGGTCAGCCCAATCGGCCATGGTCATCGTCTTGCGGCGGCGCGCCTGGTCTTCTGCAAATTCCAGATACATGGTGACGATGCGGTTCAACTCTTCAATTTCCTCGGCGTTCAGGTAATTCTTGGCAATCGTCACATCCTTCTGACGAACCTGCGTGCCGGCCCAGGTGGTCAATCCCATGTTCGGCGCTCCGACATCGGCGCGAGCGGCAATCAACTCGGCCGCCGTCTGGCCGGTGATTGCCCACAGCATCTTGTTCTGTACTTTTTTGAAGAACAGCTGCGCCGCCTCGCTCTTGCCGTCGTAATCGAGCGCCGTTGCGTAAATGTCGCGCACCTTCTGGTAGAAGCGCTTTTCCGAACTCCGGATGTCGCGGATGCGGGCCAGCAGTTGGTCGAAATAATCCCAGCCGGCCGGGTCCTTCAGCCGCGCGTCGTCCATGACGAAGCCCTTGACCAGGAATTCGTTCAGATGCCGCGTCGCCCACTGCCGGAACTGCGTGCCACGCGCCGAGCGTACCCGGTAACCGACGGCCAGGATCAGCGGCAGGCTGTACACCATGGTTTTGCGCCGGACGCTTCTGCTGCCTTCGTCTTGAACTATTAAGCAGGACTTAATAGTTGCTTCGGTCTGCTCGCCCTCGGCCAGAATCTTGCGCACATGCTGGTTGATGTTCGGAATGCTGGTCGCGAACAACTCGGCCATCTCCTGCTGCGACAGCCAGACCGTGCCGTCCTCAGCGCGCAGCTTGATGCTGCTCTGGCCGTCTTCGGTGGTGTAAAGGATGAGTTCGGGCATTTAGGAGGGCATTTTTTGAGAGGTTAGCTTGGGTTGCGTCAGCATCGGATTGATTGGCGAGTATAAATTTCGCAAAACCGTTCAATTCTCAGTTCCTGGCGTTGCCCCGTTCGTGTAAGCGTTCGTAGGCTTCGGTAAGGCGCTCGCGTTGGGCAGCGTATTCAGTGCAACCTTCGGGAAAGGCTGTTTTCCAGAGCGTGCTTTGTTGGTAGGAAGGCATTATTTTTCTGACAAGGAACGAGGGAGCGAAGGCGTGATTATCTCCCGGAAGATCATGCCTTTGTACTGCGTGCTTTTGGCCTATTTAATTTGGCGCTGCGAAGCATTCCGATTTGACCGTCAGCCAAGTGCCAAAGTCAGCCGCGCCTCACCCCCACCCTCCGGGTGATTCGCAAACCCCGCCTCCCCACCATGCAACCTCGCTACCTCCCGCACCAGCGCCAGCCCCAACCCCGTGCTCTTCTTCCCCGTCGCCGGGCGGGGCAGCGAGTAGAAGCGGTTGAAGAGTTGCGCCAGGGCGTAGTCGGGGGCGCCGGCGCCGTGGTCGCGGATGCGGATTTCGGCGGTTTCGACGGTCGACCGCAAAATCAGTGAAATTTCGCCGCCGTCGGGCGAGAACTCGATGGCGTTGTCGAGCAGGTTGAGGACGGCCTGGCGCAGCAGGAAGGCGTCGCCGTTGAGGGTGATGCCCGGTTCGGCGTCGATGACGCAGTGCAGGTGGCGTGCGGCGAGGGCCAGTTGGCGGTCGGCGACTGCGGCATTGAGCAGTTCGGCGAGGTCGACCGCAATATTGGCGCCGGGGGCTTGCAGTTGTTCGACGCGGGCGAGTTGCAGCATGCGTTCGATGATGTCGCTCAGGCGCCCGGCCTGTTCGCCGATGCTGGCGGCGAAGCGGCGGCGGTCTTCGGCCGGGAGTTCGTCTTCGAGGATTTCGGCGGCGCCGATCACCGCCGTCAGCGGGCTTTTCATTTCGTGCGCCAGGTTCTGCACGTAGCGTTCGACGTACTGCTTGCCTTCGAGCTTTTCGCGCATCGTCGCCAGCGCTTGCGCCAGTTCGGAAAGTTGCCGGCCGCCGCCGTTCGGCGGTTCGGCCTTCTGCCCTTCGCTGACGGCGCGCGCGTAGTCACGCAGGCGGTGGATCGACCAGCTCAGCCAGGTGGTGAAGATCAGGCCGATCAGCGCCGTCGCCAGCAGCAGCGTCAGGCCGGAGGCGCGCACGCGTTGGGTGGCGCGTTCGACGAAGGGGGCGATCGAGGTCATCGGCTTGGCCAGCGAGACGACGCCGATCAACTGGCCGTCGCGGCGCACCGGCGCGGCGACGTGCATGACCGAGGTGCTCGGGTCGTCCGGGTTGACGCGGCTCTGGCGGGCGCCGTATTCGCCGCGCAGCACGCGGGCGACGTCGTTCCATTTGGAAAAATCCTTGCCCAGCGCCTGCCCGGCCGAGTCGTAGACGACGGTGCCGCGCGCGTCGGTGAGGGTGATGCGCAGGTCGACGCTGTCCTTCCTGATGCCGTAAATCTCCGCGCCCGGATGGCGCTGCAGTGCGGCGGCGACGGCTTTGGCGAAGGCGCCGTCGTTGATGCGCCCGGCGGCGAGTTCGCCGGCGGCCAGTTCGGCGAGCAGGTTGGCGCTGTCGACCAGGCTTTCCTCGGTGGCCTGGCGGATGCTCGGCTCGCTTTCCTTGACGAAGGTGTACAGCACGAACCACGCGGCCAGCCCGACCACCAGGAAATAGCCGAAGAAGAGGCGGACCGAGATGTTCATGCTCAGGCGGCCAGGCTGTAGCCGAGGCCGCGATGGGTGAGGATGACCTCGTCGTCGCGCACCGCGCGCAGCTTGCCGCGCAGCGTCTTGATGTGGGTGTCAACCGTGCGCTCCAGGCTTTCGCCGTCGTCCTGCCAGACCGCTGCCATGATCTGAGGGCGACTAAGGATGCGTCCCGGACGTTCGAGCAGCAGCGCCAGTAGCAGGTATTCGTAGCGGGTCAGCGCCAGCCAGTGGCCGTGGTAGGCGATGCGCAGGCCATCGCGGTCGACAGCGAATTTCACCGGTTTTTCGGGTTGACCGCGAGATTCGCCCTTGGCGTACAGGCGGCGCAGGATCGCGCGCACCCGTGAGGCGACTTCGCGCGGGCTGAACGGCTTGGTGACGTAGTCGTCGCCGCCCAGTTCGAGGCCGACGATGCGGTCGACCTCGTCGGAACGGGCGGTGAGGAACAGCACCGGCAGGTCGGAGTTGCGGCGCAGCGCGCGGCAGACGTCGAAGCCGGTGATGTCGGGGAGGCCGACATCGAGGACAACGAAATCGATGCCGCCCTGCTGCAGCCGCGCCAGCGCCTCGCCGCCCAGCGAGCAGCATTCGGTGGTGAAGCCCTCGGCGTGCAGTGCGTAGCGCAGCGTATCGGCGATGGCCGGTTCGTCGTCAACAATCAGGATATTCATGATGGCGGCAATGATAAGCCCGGGAATGCCGGAAAAAATTGTCCGGCAGGCATGTCGACCGCAGGATTTTTCGCTGTTGGCACCGGCACTTAAGATGCGCCCGCGTTTCGGGTAAAATCGCGGGTCTTTCAGCCTTTTGGCCTTGCCTATCATGACCCAGAATACTTCCCTCTCCTACCGTGATGCCGGCGTCGATATCGATGCGGGCGATGCCCTTGTTGATCGTATCAAGCCGCTGGCCAAGAAGACCCTGCGCGATGGCGTGCTTGGCGGCATTGGCGGTTTTGGTGCGCTCTTCGAGGTGCCCAAGCGTTACAAGGAGCCGGTGCTGGTTTCGGGGACGGACGGCGTTGGCACC
>JAKLLI010000403.1 GCA_023150195.1 Azonexus sp. | reverse complement strand
TGCCTGGCGCGATCCTTCCGCTGGATGGGAATACTGCCCCAAAACAAAGGGCCTACAGCTGGTAATGCGCGAATACCCGATCAACGATACGTTGATTGATTTTGTCACCAGCCTCATGCACCACGATACCCTGGCTGGCGATGAAGAGAGACGACAGGCCAGCAACTACACGCTTCCTGAAATCCAGTCGCAACGAAACGAACTCGCCGCAGCAAACAGGTTTCTCCGGGATACGATCAGCGTCGGCGATATGACCCCGATTTCGAAATTGGCCTTGCAGATACTGAACCTTCGTGGCGTTCGTCCTGTGGGGTCACCGGAGGACTTCCATCGCCTGTATCTGGCCTACGCACGCACTGCCCTCCAGGCTAATGAGGACCTGCTTCGGCAGCTGGCCGGAAAAGTCGTTCAGATTCCCGAGGTCAAATATCCAGAAAGCGAACCCAACGAGAAAAACGGCCTCTACGCCCTCTTTGAATATTGGCGTGACCTCGTACCCGACCGCCTCAAGCGCACGATCATTGACGTAGAGCGTCGCATACGGGCGCTGGACACCCTACTCAAAGGCAAACCTGCTGATCAAATCACCCGCAAGGACATCATTGCCTACCGTGATCACCTGATTCAGCAAGGCAAAGCCCCAAAAACGGTCGCCAAAGACCTGTCCTTCATCAAAGCCGTATTGCAGCAAGCCTTCGAGGCCGAACGGATTCCATCCAATCCAGCCGCCGCAATCAAAGTTCCCCAAGCCAAAACAGCTACAGCCCGCCAGCGGCATCTGGAGCCGGAGGACCTCAAAATCCTCTTTGGCTCTCCCATCTACCAAGCCGATGAACGGCCCGTCGCTGGAGGCGGGGATGCGGCAGCCTGGATTCCGCTGATTGCGCTGTACTCAGGCGCCCGCCTGGAAGAAATCTGCCAGTTGCAGGTTGCGGACATCAAGACCGAAGGCGCGCTGCACTATTTCAGCATCCAACCTGTCAGCGATGAAGAGAGCGGTACCCAGACCACCTTGAAGAACGACGAAAGCCGCCGCAGCGTCCCGATCCACCAGGCATTGATTGATGCCGGATTACTCAACTACGCGGCAGCCGTAGAAGGAGCAGGGCACACCTGGCTGTTTCCCTTCCTGCAACCGGATAACTACAACAAACGGGGCGGGAATTTTACGAAATGGTGGTCTCGCTGGCGTAAATCGCTGGGTCTGGATGGCACGCACCGCTGTTTCCACGCTTTCCGGCATGTTTTTAAAACAGCCTGCCGCGCCGCTGGGATGCCCGAAGAAGTCCATGATGCGATTACCGGCCACACCGGCAGCGGCATTGGTCGCAGCTATGGTCGCGTACCGCTGAAAACCGTCCATGAAGCGATTCAGCATGTGCGTTACGAAGGGCTGGGCCTGACGTGGGAATGGAAAAAGCTGGCGGTGCAGAGAGTCCGAAGGACGGGAAGGGTTGCAGTCAGAGGAAGGTGAGCAGGCGACTCCGCCGGGCACGGAACTACGGTTTCCTGCACCCCAATCGCAAAAGCCAGATTGCCTTGCTGCACCTCGTCCTCAAGATCGCACCGCGCACGCCGCCCAGCGAAAAACCCCGGCCGACATTTCTTTGCCCCTGCTGCGGTAAGCCAATGCAGATTATCCGGCGACGGATTACGGCCCCAGGGGCCAGGCGACGAAGTTCGGTGCTGATGGCGGAGATGGCAATGTAAACCACGGCCCCGGAATAGACGGTGCGCCGACCGGCGCCACGGCAGCGCTCGGCCTGAAATCACACCCAAACCGGGTGTCGACCGCCGAATTTGCCGAATCAGCCCGCCCCGAGCGCTGATACCGGCATCACCCGATCCGCGAATCGGGCAACCCGCCCATCTTC
>JAKLLI010000014.1 GCA_023150195.1 Azonexus sp. | reverse complement strand
GACATGAAACAAGGCATCCTCACCATCAATGCCGGATCGTCCTCGATCAAATTCGCCCTCTTTCCGCTCGCCCATCCCATTTCCCCGGAAGCCGAAGTCTCCGGGCAGATCGATGGCATCGGCACCAATGCCACGCGGCTGATTGCCAAGAACCCTGCCGGCGAGCGTATTGCCGACCAGGCGATCCCCGGTGAAGCCGTCAGCCACACAGTGGCGCTGGATGCCATGCTGCGCTGGTTCCTCTCCGCTTACGCCGGCTGGCAGATCGTGGCCGTTGGCCATCGCGTGGTGCATGGGGGCGAGCGCTATGCCCAGCCCATTGTCGTGGACGACACCGTGCTCGGCCACCTCGAAAGTTTCATTCCGCTGGCGCCACTGCACGAACCGCACAACGTGGCTGGGATTCGTGCCCTGCAAGCCCTCTTGCCAGCGGTGCCGCAGATTGCCTGCTTCGATACCGCCTTCCATCGCAGCCAGCCGGATGTTGCCCAGCTTTTTGCCCTGCCACGGGCGTTGACCGCAGAAGGGATCAAACGCTACGGCTTTCACGGCCTGTCCTACGAGTTCATTGCCCGCGCCCTGCCCGAACACTCGCATCGCGCCAATGGCCGCGTCGTCGTCGCCCATCTGGGCAACGGTGCCAGCATGGCCGCCATGGTCAATCGCAAATGCGTTGCCACCACCCTGGGCTTTTCGACCATTGACGGCCTGATGATGGGCACACGTTGCGGCAGCATCGATCCCGGCGTTTTGCTGCATCTGATGGAAACCAAGGGCCTGAGCACCAAGGACATGACCCGCATCCTCTACAAGGAATCCGGCCTCCTGGGGGTTTCCGGCCTGAGTCAGGACATGCGGACCCTGCTCGCCAGCGACAAGCCGGAAGCCGCCGAGGCGGTCGAACTGTTCTGCTACCGCATTGCCCGTGAGCTGGGTTCGCTGGCAGCAGCCGCCGGCGGCATCGACGCTCTGGTGTTCACCGGCGGTATCGGCGAACACGCGGCCGAGGTCCGTCGCCGTGTCTGCCTGCAATCCGAATGGCTGGGCCTGCATGTCAATCCGGAGGCCAACGCGCGTCACGATATCGTCATCAGCGCCGCCAACAGCCCGATCGACGTGCTCGTCATTCCAACCAACGAAGAATGGATGATGGCCCACCACGCGCAGACACTTTTGGCGCTTTAACAAATCTTTTTTGACGCCGGGCGCCACCCCCAGACGGGGGCTGGCGCCTTGTTTTTTCGGGCCTTTTCCAGCGTAGACCGCAAGCGGCAAGCGACGAAGCAAATACACTGTATATAGTCAAGGGATTGCCTCAGCGCACTACATCTAGTAGATTCTCGTCCCATCGCATGACATACAGAATCAGTCGAGAGGAGCCCTGAATGACAAAAATCGCCGAGCAGCTGTCGTTGACCGACATTCCCGCCCCCCCCAAATTCGCCCCCCTGCAAGAGCAGGAAATCTCCGGCGAAGTCCTGATCGAAAAGTATGCCAAGGGCAAGGAAACCAATGTTCACGACGTGCGCAAGCGGGTCGCCTATGCGCTGGCGCAAGTCGAACAGGAGAAGGACCGCGCGCATTGGGAAAACAAGTTCCTGTGGGCCCAGGAAAACGGCTTCATTCCGGCTGGCCGCATCAATTCTGCCGCCGGTACCGACCTGCAGGCGACGCTGATCAACTGCTTCGTGCAGCCGGTGGGTGATTCCATCGTTGAAAACACCGACGGTCGTCCCGGCATCTATACCGCCCTGGCCCAGGCCGCTGAAACCATGCGTCGCGGTGGCGGCGTCGGTTACGACTTTTCCTCCATCCGCCCGCAAGGCGCCCGCGTCAAGGGCACGCAATCCCGCGCTTCCGGCCCGGTCTCCTACATGCGCGTGTTCGATCGCTCCTGCGAAACGGTGGAATCCGCCGGCGCCCGTCGTGGCGCACAAATGGGCGTGCTGCGCTGCGACCATCCGGACATCGAGGAATTCATCCACGCCAAGGACAAGGGCGACCTGACCAACTTCAACATCTCGATCGGCGTGACCGACGATTTCATGAAGGCGGTCGACGGCGACACCGACGTGGAATTGATTCACCGCGCCGAACCCAATGCCGACATGCGTTCCAGCGGTGCCTACCAACGGGATGATGGCCTGTGGGTCTACCGCAAGGTACGCGCCCGTGACCTGTGGGATCAGGTGATGAAGTCTACCTATGACCACGCCGAACCGGGCATCCTCTTCCTGGATCGCATGAACAAGGACAACAACCTTAATTACTGCGAAGTCATCGAGGCCACCAACCCCTGTGCCGAACAACCGCTGCCGCCGTATGGCTGCTGCTGCCTGGGGTCGATCAACCTGACCCTGTTCGTCCGCGACGCCTTCTCCGATGCAGCCAGCTTTGATTTCGAGGCTTTTGGCGAAGTCATCCGTGTCTCCACCCGCATGCTGGACAATGTGCTCGACGCCACCCACTGGCCGCTCGAACGTCAGGCTCAGGAAGCCGCCAACAAGCGCCGCGTCGGCCTCGGCTACACCGGCCTGGGCGACATGCTGGCCATGCTGCGCCTGCGCTACGACAAGGCCGAGGCCCGCGCCATGGCCGCCCGCATCAGCGAATTCATGCGCGATACCGCCTATCTCTACTCAGTCGACATGGCCAAGGAACGCGGCGCCTTCCCGCTGTTCAACGCCGAGCTCTACCTCTCAGGCGGCAATTTCGCCTCGCGCCTCTCCAATGACGTCAAGGCCGAAATCCGCAAGCACGGCCTGCGCAATTCCCACCTCTTGTCGATTGCCCCGACCGGCACCATCTCGCTGGCCTTCGCCGACAACGCCTCCAACGGCATCGAACCACCCTTCTCCTGGACCTACAACCGCAAGAAGCGCATGCAGGACGGCACGATCAAGGAATACTCGGTCGAAGACTACGCCTGGCGCCTGTACAAGCATCAAGGTGGCGATGTCTCCAAGCTGCCGGATTACTTCGTCACCGCGCTGGAAATTTCTGCCAAGGCGCATGCGGACATGGTGGCAGCGGTTGCCCCCTTCATCGACACCTCGATTTCCAAGACGGTGAACGTCCCCGGCGACTATCCTTACGAAGATTTCCAGGATCTGTACATGCAAGCCTGGAAGGCGGGGCTCAAAGGCCTGGCCACCTACCGCCCGAACAGCGTGCTCGGTTCGGTGCTGTCCGTGACCAGCGAACCGGCCAAGACCGACGCACCGGCTGCGGTCGACGCCAAGGCACCGCAGGATTTCGTGTCCGACGCCAACCGCCGCCTGTCGATCAAGAACCTGCCGGCACCGGTGCTGGCCAGCCTGCGCTGGCCGGGCCGCCCCAACCTGCCGGAAGGCAACCTGTGCTGGACCTACATGGTCGACTCGCCGATTGGCAAGTTCGCCCTCTTTGTCGGCCACGTCGAACAGGAAGGCCACGCCTGGCCGTTCGAAGTCTGGGCTAACGGCCCGGCCGAACCGCGCGGCCTCGGTGCCGTCGCCAAAACCCTGTCGATGGACATGCGCGCCAACGACCACGGCTGGCTGGAAATGAAGCTGGAAGCACTGGCCAAAACCCCGGGCGATTCCTTCGAAATGCACATGCCCCCGTATGGCGAGAAGAAGCGCATGCCTTCGGTGGTCTCGGCCATGGCACAAGTCATCCGCTGGCGTGTCGAGCAACTTGGCGCCCTCGGCCACGATGGCCCGACCCCGGTCAAGGACGCCCTGTTCAGCGCCAAGGAACCGAAAACCGGTACCGACGGCACGCTGTCGTGGACGGTGGACGTCAGCAACCCCTCCACCGGCGAAGACTTCGTCCTGGGCCTGAAGGAAATCACCCTGCCCGATGGCACCTCCCGCCCGTACTCGATGTGGCTCTCCGGCAACTATCCGCGTGCGCTTGACGGCCTTTCCAAGCTGCTCTCGCTCGACATGCGCGTGCTAGATCCGGCCTGGATCGGCATGAAGTTGCGCAAATTGCTGGATTACTCCGAGCCGCTCGGCGATTTCATGGCCTTCGTGCCGGGCTCCCGCAAGCAGCAGACCTACCCCTCAACCGTGGCCTACATCGCCCAGTTGATCATTCACCGCTACGCCATGCTAGGCGTCCTCGATGAAGCCGGCTTCCCACTGCAGCAAATGGGCATCCTCGAAGCCCCGGAAGACACCACCAGCAACAAGGTGCTGCCGACGCAAGGCAAGCTCTGCCCGGAATGCGGCAACCACACCATGATCCGCAAGGACGGCTGTGATTTCTGCACCGCCTGCGGTGCGGTCGGCACCTGCGGCTAAGCCTGCATTCTTCCGGCTTGACCGGCACCGGAAAAAGCCCCGCGATTCCTCGAATCCCGGGGCTTTTTGATGCATGATCCAACCATGCGCATTGCCCACTTCGCCCTTCCCTTGATCCTGACATTGGCCGCCTTGCCGCTTCAGGCCGACGCCTACAAATGTCGCCTGCCCGATGGCGGGATAGAAATTTCGACCACCCCGTGCAAAAGCAACGCCAATACCTTGGCGGTTCGACCAACGGAAACGGTGGATGAAGCGGCACGCGAACAAGCCGAACGCGATCTGGCCCGGATGAAGGATTACGTGGCCACGCAGTCTGCTGAAATCCGCACACGGCAGGCCGAGGAAGAGAAAAAATCGCAGGAGGCGCAGGGGCGTAAGGCGCAACAGGCGGTCACCCGCAGCACCAGCAAGGAGGCCTGCCTGGAAACTTTGGCGAATTACACGGTCGACAGCGCCTTAACCCTGGAATTACTGGCGCAGTGTCGCAGCAAGCCTGCCCAACCGAAGGCACCGGACAACGCCACGATGCGCCCGATGCAGACGCCGCTACCGATGTATCCGGACTGGACAACGCAATGCATACAGCAGGTATTGGCCCAGCGCCTGCCACCGCAAATCCAGCAGGAGCGCCTGCTGGCCTGCCAGGGCCGCGCGACGGTCAACCGCCCGCAACGACCGGAAACCCGGCCCGAGCCCCGGCCGGAGAAGCCGCAACGACCAACAGCGCCGCCCTCCGGCATCGCCAAGCCCTGCCCGCCTAACGACCGCTATTGCGTGCGCTGATCACGGTCAACGGCCTTTGCCGTTGATTTCCTGAATCCGGCGGCGAATGGCCGGGTTGACCTGAGACGGATCACCCGGCGCCACCAGCGGCCCCCAGGGCGGAAAATCTGCCTGCTGCAACTGCCGCATCAACGGGCGGTAACAGGCCTCGGCCTCGAACTCGCGAGACACGGTTGCCAAGGTGGATGGAAAGCCATAGACATTGATCAGATCGTCAATGCCGGGTGCCAGCAGCTTGCGTAAATCCTCGCAGGGATTGAGCAGCACCGAGGATGGCAACCAGCTGCCCTGCACCTGCCGCAACCAGAGATCCAGCGCCTGCAGCGCCGCTTCGTCCGGCAGATTGCCGGCAAGATAGGCGCGCAAGCTATCCACCCGGCGAGCAGGCTCGCGAACCAGCTCATCCCGCACCAACAGCGCCTGTTGCCGGAATTCCGCGACAAATTTTTCCTCAAACCCTGCAGCCTGGGCGGGTTTGACGGGTAGTGCCGGTGACTCCGCCAGACGCAGCAACCACGGCGAATGCAGCTTGCCTTCTGGCCACGCTTTGCCATAGGCATCCTGCGCCAGCGCATCCCAGCGACCGTACAGCGTCGCCGCATCTTCGCTGCCCACCTCCTGAAGGCGGCGCAGCCGCTGCCATCCCCGCGCCAGCTGGCGCATGTCGTCCAGGCGTGTGACCAGCGTGCTCCGCGTGATGTTCCGGGCATTTGCGGGATCAAGCAAGGCGGTGGCTCGCAGGGCAAGATGGCAGGAAAAACTGCTCAGCACCCCATCACGGATCGCCTGCCTGCTGCTGTTGGCAACCTCGGCATTGCTCGGCAACCAACCCATCGCGAGGCTGCGCAGCCCCCGCCGCAACCAGCCAGCGTCTAGCCCATCGATCAACTGCATCAACGCCAGCACGTCAGCCACTGGCGCGCACGCGGGACTGGCATTCAGCCGGCGGATCTTTTGCACTTGTTCGCCCATGGCCTGCAGCGTCACCGCCTCGCTGGCGTGTGTCGCTCCGATGGAGAGCCATGTCAGACACCCCAGCAAGCCCATCCTGACACGCTTCATTCAATACACTCCTGAACATCACACGACGCGGCTCCGATTCAGGCACTCTGATTGGTGCTTGGGAAGTCGCAAAAAAATCGTCGAGAACCGCATAATAGGACAGCTTCCGGCGGAGGCGCCAACTTCTGGCCCGGCCACCGCACGCCTACAAGGACATCCATGAAACAAGCCATCAGCTTCATCACGCTGGGCGTGACCGATCTGGCGCGCAGCCGGCAGTTTTACCGGGCGCTGGGCTGGCAAGAGTCGGCCAGCAGCCAAGAAAGCGTCGCGTTTTATCAGGCCGGCAGCGTGGCTTTTGCACTCTTTCCCCGCACGGCGCTCGCCGAGGATGCCGCGGTCGACGCGGCCGGCAGCGGCTTTTCCGGGATAACGCTGGCCCACAATGTCGCCGATGAAGCCGCCGTGGATCAACTGCTGGCTGAAGCCGTGGCCGCCGGCGCACGCTTGATTCGCCCGGCCGACAAAGCCTTCTGGGGCGGTTATCGCGGCTATTTCGCCGACCCCGACGGCTATTTGTGGGAAATCTGCTACAACCCCTTTGTCCAACTGGATGCCCGTGGCCACATTCTGCTCGATCCCTGACATGACACTCCGCCGCCTCCCCGCCCTGCTCGCCTTTTTCGCCCTGATCGGCGCGTCGACTGCGCACGCCTATCTGGATGTTCCGGTTCGTGAAGCCGGCGCCCGTACACTGCTCACCCGCTTTGGCTATGGCGCCGATCAGGCCAGCCTGCGCGACACGCTGGGCCTGAGTCCACGCCAATACCTGCGCCGGGCCATCCGCGAAACCCCGGGCTATCCGCCGGCAATTCAGGCCCACATTGCCGCCTTGCCGGCCAGCACGCCGCTCCCGGAGCTGTGGGCGCGTTACGGCCCCGGCGGCACGGAAAAGTTCGTGCCGGCACCGCAACAGAACGCCAGCAATGACGGCAAAGCCATGCGCAATCCACGCGAGATCGCCGGACGCGAAATTCTCGACAGCACCATGGAAACCCGGCTGCTGCAGAGTGTGAATTCGGACAATCCCGGCCACGAAATCCTGCTCAATTTCTGGCTCAATCATTTCTCGATCAACGGCCTGAAAACGGTCACCAAATACGTTGCAGCCGACTACGCACGCAGCCTGCAGATGGCTATGCGCGAGGACAGTTTCCTGGCCCTGCTCCGGGCCAGTTTCCTGCACCCCGCGATGCAGATTTATCTCGATAACGACCGGTCGACCGCACCTAACTCAGCACAGGGCAAACGGGCCAGCCAGAATGGAAAATCCCGTGGCCTCAACGAAAATCTGGCGCGCGAACTGCTCGAACTGCACACCCTGGGCGTGGATGGCGGTTACTCCCAGGCCGATGTGCAAGCGCTGGCGCGCATCATTACCGGTGCCGGCGTCATCATCAACGGCATGCGCCCCGACCCGGCCAGCGTCTCCGGCAGCGTGCGCATCGGTTATTTTTTCTTCGACCCACGGCGTCACGACGATGAGCACAAGCGCCTCTTGGGCACGGATTACCCCGCCGGCAAAGGCTTTGCCGAAATCGAAAAGGCCCTGGCCCAACTGGCAGCCCATCCCGCGACCGCGCGCCACATTTCACGCAAGCTGGCCCTGCGTTTTTATGGTGATGAACCGCCAGCCGAAGTCCTGCGGGTGATGAGTGAAGCCTTTCTGCGCTCGGGCGGGCGAATTTCCGAAACCTTGTTTGCCATGGTCAACAGCCGTAGTTTTGCGGACACCCTCAAAGGCCCGGACAAATTCAAGGAACCGATGGATTACGTGCTCTCCGCCGTGCGCGCGGTGTGCAACGGTCAACCGATTGCCAACGGCAAAATCCTGATGCGCACCCTGCGCGAATTCAACCACTTACCCTTCATGCGGACCACCCCGGACGGTTATGGCGCCCTCGAAAAAGACTGGTTGTCCTCGCCCGAAATGGCCCGGCGCATTCGTCTGGCGCAAACCCTGGCCGCTGCCCACCTGCCGCTGGCCGCCGATGTTCCGCCAAAATCGGGTGAAGGCCGCTGTCGACCGGAAGTGGCGTCCATTCGCCAGTTGGTCGGTCCCTTAAGCGCCAGCACCACGCAGGCCTTGCAGGGACTCAAGCCGGCCGATGAAATGGCGGCCCTGCTGGCCAGTCCGGAATTCATGCATCGCTGAGGAGACGCCATCGTGACGCATCACCTGACTTCGTGTACCCGTCGCCAACTGCTGCAACAGGGCTTGGCCCTTGGTGCCGGCCTGCTGCCCGGC
This sequence comes from Azonexus sp., assembly GCA_023150195.1. Classification (GTDB taxonomy): domain Bacteria; phylum Pseudomonadota; class Gammaproteobacteria; order Burkholderiales; family Rhodocyclaceae; genus Azonexus. Next base: position 6,006 of record JAKLLI010000014.1, on the reverse strand, counting down.
AGCCGCTTGCTGGCCGCCCCTCAACGGCCACCGGGACGCATGATTCTGATCTTTCTGCGCGGTGGTTTCGATGGCCTGTTTGCCTTTGCACCCACCGCCGACCACCGACTCGCCAGCCTGCGCCCTACCCTTGCCCGTCAAGCACTGGAAAACGGCATCCCGCTCACCGGCACCGGCTTCAGCGCCCATCCCGCCGCGCGGGAACTGGCCGAATTGTTCGCCGCCCGCGAACTCAGTTTCGCGCCGACCACCGGCACACCCGATACCAGCCGCAGCCATTTTCAGGCGCAGGACTTGTTCGAACTGGGCAACGGCAAGCCGCACGGCGAGAGCGGCTTGCTCGCCCGCGCCCAGCAGGCCCTCATCGGCCGCGCCGGCCCACCCGCCCTGATCGCCTTTACGGGCAATCAGCCGCTGATCCTGCAAGGCAGCGACAGCCCCATCGAGATCGCCCCCTTGAGCGGCAGCGGCCTGAAAATGCGCCAGGACAAGGCCCTGGATGCCATCCGGGCCATGCACGGTCAACATAAGAGCGGCAGCGCCATCGAACAAGCGCTGAGCACGCAGGCGGAAATCGATGCCCAGCAAGGCATGGATGCCAAGGCGGCCCGCGGCGCCGCCGGACTCAACGGTTTTCCGGGCATGGCCAAAACCGCCGCCGGCATGCTCAGCGCCAACCCGCGGCTGTCGCTGGCCTTTATCGAGTTAGGCGGCTTCGACACGCACGCCGGCGAAGAAAATGCGCTGGCGCGTGCACTGCCGCTGCTCGGACAGGGCTTGCTGGCCCTGCGCGAAGGACTGGGCCGCCGCGAATGGCAACGCACCCAGGTGCTGGTCTGTACCGAATTCGGTCGCACGGTGCGTGAAAACGGCACACAAGGCACCGATCATGGTCACGGCAGCCTGGCCTTGCTCGCCGGTGGCGCCATTGCCGGAGGACGCCTGCTGGGTGGCTTTGATGGACTGTCGGATGCCGCCCTCAACGAAAAGCGCGATCTGCCGGTACGGGTGGACTGGCGCAGCCTGATCGGCCAGGTCCTGATGGACACCCAGGGATTCGACTGGCGCACCACGCAGGCTGTCCTCCCTGGTATCCCCGGACGCCAGAAAGACTGATCCAGTGACAACAGGCAAGCGACTACGTCGCAGCCTGACGCAGAAACCAGCCGGTCACGCCACCAGCCAGCGACACGAGAGCCAGCATTAGCAGCAATGCAATACCGCGACCACGGTGCGCCCAAAAAGAATGGTCAAGAGGCCGATGCATGCGTCAGCGGGCGACCGGCCGCGAGGTATCGGCACACCATTCACTCCATGAGCCACCGTAGAGCCGGGCACCGGAAAGACCCGCGATTTCAAGGGCCAGGAGATTGTGGCACGCAGAGACGCCCGAGCCGCAGTAATGCACGCTCGCGCTGGCCGCGTGCTGACCCAGGATGGCTTGCCATTCGGTAGCGAGCACAGCGGCCGGCTTGAAGCAGCCATCCGCCTGCAAATTGTCCCGGAAGAAGCGGTTGACCGCGCCCGGAATATGGCCGCCCACGGGATCGATGGTTTCGTTTTCTCCGCGAAAACGATCCGGCGCCCGGCCATCGATCAAGCAATTCGCGCCATTGCCTAGCATTTTTTCCATCGCCGCGACGTCGACCGTGAACGGCTGCAAGCTCACCGAAAAAGTCGCTGTTGCCAAGGCCGGCACCTCGGTCGTCAAGGAGCCGCCAGCGGCCAGCCAGGCCTGTAGCCCGCCATCGAGCACAGCGACCTTATCATGCCCCAGCCAGCGCAACAGCCACCAGAGGCGGCCGGCAATCATCCCCTGCGCATCGTCGTACACCACCACCTGCGTTTGCGGGCCGATACTGAGTTGCCCCAGACGCTGGGCCAAACGCACCGGGTCCGGCAAAGGGTGGCGGCCATTGCGGCCATTCAGCGGCGAAGACAGATCGCGATCGCAATGCAGAAAGTGGGCGCCCGGCAAATGCCCTTGGGCATACACACGCTCTCCGTAATCCACGTCCATCAATTGATGGCGCACATCGACGATGCACCATTGCGCGTCGCCGAGATGAGCCTTCAGCGTTGCAACGTCAAGCAGCGTGCGGTAGCTCAATCCTCGCCCTCCAGCCATTGATCGGCCTCGGCAGCATCGTCGAAGACGGCCACTTCGGCATTGACGAAGGTCTGCGATATCCAGGCGCTCCAAGTCACCCACTCACTGTCGGTGACCACGGCAATGCGGTTGAAATCGTTGGCATGCGCCCGCGAGAACTTGATCTCCTCCCAAGCCACATCCAGCGTCAGCGCGCCCATCTTGGTCAGGTCAAAATAGAGGTCGACGGGGCCTTCAAACTGGATCTTGTAATTGACGACTTCCTCGAACTCGCGGTAATCCGCCAGCGTGAATTCGCCAAAGACGGAAACGTTGACGCGGTGGGCCTTGTGGTCGATGACGATCATGGTGTTTCTCCTCGGTTTTTGTACTTTCAGTTTAATCCTGTTCCACCGGGCTGGCGCGCGAAAAGTGCGTGGCGGCAATGCCGGAGAGAATGATCAGGCCAATGGCCAGCCAGGCCGTGCCCGCCAGGACTTCGCCCCAGAACAGCATGCCGAACAGGCTGGAAAAAATCACCGTGCTATAGGCCAGTGCCGCCGACATCAGCGTCTTGCCGCGCGAATAGGCGCGCGTCATGGCCAGTTGCGCCAAGGTCGCAAAAGCAGCGACGCCGAACAAAATCAGGCCGCTTTGCCGGTCGACCGGGTGAAATTCGCTAAATGCCAGCCAGACCGCCGAGCAGACAGTGGCCACCAGCGAAAAGTAGAAGACCGTCCGGGTTTCCGGTTCGCCCCTGGCGCCCAGTTCACGCACGCTGAAATAGGCCATGCCGGCGAGCACGCCGGAGCCCAGACCAATCAGCCCGCCCATCAACTGTTCCGCGTGCAAGGTCGGTTTCAGCAGAATGACCACACCCACCAGGCCCACCGCCAGCGCCCCCAGCATGCCCTTGCGCAGGCGCCAGCCGGCGAGCGCCAGGTAAATGGCCAGGAAGATCGCCGAGGTGTAGTTCAGCGTAACCGCGGTAGCCAAGGGCAAGAGCGTGATCGCGTAGAAATAGGCAAACAGCGCCGAGAATCCGACGGCGCCACGCGTGACTTGCCAGCGCCAATGCGGGGTTGCCAGCGGCACCCGGCGCCAGCGCACCAGGCCGTACATCAGGATGAGGGCGATGAAGCTGCGCCAGAAGGTGATTTCAACCGCCGAATGCGTCTGTGCGGCAAATTTGACGCAAACCCCCATGCAGGCAAACAGGAAACTGGCGGCGATCATCCACAGGGATTGCATGCTTCAAACTCGCAAAAGGGGCGTCAACGAAAAGGGCGACGGATTTTACCCCGTCGCCCCGGTCGACCGTGGAAGCGGCCCTAAATTGCTTATGGCGCCTCGATGGCCGATTGCATAACCCGACGATAGAACTCGTGGAAATGCTGCATACCGTCTTCCATCGGACTTTGATAAGGCCCGACTTCGTTGCGTCCCTGCGCCAGCAGCGCCTTGCGACCGCGATCCATGCGCTCGCCGATATCGTCGTCCTCGATCGCGGTTTCCATATAGGCGGCCCGTTCGGCCTCGATGAACTCGCGCTCGAAATCGACGATTTCTTCCGGATAGTAGAACTCGACCACGTTCAGGGTCTTGTCCGGCCCTTGCGGAATCAGGGTGGAGACCACCAGCACGTGCGGGTACCACTCCACCATGATGTTCGGATAGTAGGTCAGCCAGATGGCGCCCTGCGGCGGCGTCTCGCCACGGTCGCCGTAATATTCGCGAACCACCTTCTGCCAGCGATCGTAGGCTGCCGATCCGGACTTCATCAGCGAGGTAATGCCCACTTTCTGCACCGAGTACCACTCGCCAAACTGCCAGGAAAGATCGTCGCAGGTGACGAAATTCCCCAGACCCGGGTGATAGGGCACGACGTGGTAGTCCTCGAGATAGACCTCGATGAAGGTCTTCCAGTTATAATTGCATTCATGCATCTCGACGTGGTCGAGCTTGTAGCCGGAAAAATCGAGATCGCCCGCCACCTTCATGCCACCCAGATCGCCATTGGCCGAGCGCGGCCCCTTGAACAGCAGACCATTCCAGTTTTCCAGCCTGACCTTGTCCAGATTGAGACAGGGATTTTGCGGAAAATGCGGTGCGCCGATCAGTTGACCGCCCTGATCGTAAGTCCAGCGATGAATGGGACAAACGACCGGGCCGTTCAACTTGCCGCTGCCCTGCAACATGATCGCCTGGCGGTGGCGGCAGACATTGGACATCTGCCAGATACCGGCATTGGGGCCTTCCACACCACCGTTGAGCAACATCTGGCCGTGGTCTTTCCACGCCAGCGAACGGTAATCGCCCGCCTCGGGCACCATGAGCTGATGTCCGACGTAGCCCGGACCGGCATCGAAGATGAGCTGCTTCTCCAGCGCATAGATCCGTTCATCGAAATACCAGTCCACCGGCAGTTGGGAAACTGCGGGTGCCAACCGGGACGATGTCGCCATGTCGGTCATTCCAAGCCTCCAGCGGGGTTAAAAAAGAGACAGCGATTTTACCCCGAAATTTGACCCCGACACCCCGGATAGAGTATTTTCACGTGTTTCCCAAATCGCGGTCGCCATGGATCAGACACCCGTCGCCGACATGAAATTCGAAACGGCGCTGGCCGAACTGGAGGCGCTCGTTGCCCGCATGGAAGATGGCCAGCTTGAACTGGAAGCCTCGATTGCCAGCTATCGCCGCGGCATGACCCTGATGCAGCATTGCCGCACCCTGCTCGCCGACGCGGAACAACAGGTTCAAGTGTTTGAAAATGGTCAGTTGCGCGACCTCGACATCGGCACCGCCGGAGGCAAGCTGTGACCCAAGCCTTTGCCCAATGGATGGGCGCCACCCAGGCCCGCGTCGAATCCGCGCTGGCCGCCTGCTTGCCCGCTGCCGACAACATCCCGGCCCGGCTGCACGATGCCATGCGCTACGCCACCCTCGGTGGCGGCAAACGGGTGCGTCCGCTGCTGGCCTTTGCAGCCGGCGAATTGACAGGTGCAAGCCCGGAACATCTCGACACGGTGGCCTGCGCGGTCGAACTGATCCACGCCTATTCGCTGGTCCACGACGATCTGCCCTGCATGGACGACGACGTCCTGCGCCGCGGTCGACCGACTTGCCACGTCGAATTTGATGAGCCCACCGCCTTGCTGGTGGGCGACAGCCTGCAGACCCAGGCCTTCGAACTGCTCGCCACGCAGCCACTTGGCGCCCCCCGCCAGCAACTGGAAATGATTGCCCTGCTGGCCCACGCCAGCGGCTCCCGCGGCATGGCTGGCGGCCAGGCAATCGATCTGGCGTCCGTCGGCAAGCCGCTGGCCCAACCCGAACTGGAATTGATGCACGCGCTCAAAACCGGCGCACTGATTCGTGCCGCCGTACTGCTCGGCGCCCTGGCCGGCCAGCCAATGGCCGCCGAAGAACGCGCCGATCTCGACCGTTTCGCGAAACGAGCCGGCCTCCTCTTTCAAGTCGTGGACGATATTCTCGACTGCACGGCGTCGACCGCAACACTGGGCAAAACCGCCGGCAAGGATGAAGCGGCGGACAAACCCACCTATGTCGCCCTGCTCGGTCTGGACGGCGCCCGCGCCTACGCCGATGAGTTGCGCAGCGATGCCCTCGATGCTTTGCGTCGGTTTGGCGACTGCGCCAGCCGCCTGACCCAGCTGGCCGACTTCATTTGTCACCGGCAATTCTGATATGGCCTACCCGCTGCTCGACACCATTGAAAGCCCGGCCGACCTGCGACACCTGGATCGCAAGCTGCTGCCACAGCTGGCCGATGAACTGCGCGCCTTCCTGATTGAATCGGTCTCACAAACCGGCGGCCACTTATCGTCCAATCTGGGCACAGTCGAACTGACCATTGCGCTGCATGCGGTATTTGACACTCCGGAAGACCGTAT
>JAKLLI010000402.1:1128-3008 GCA_023150195.1 Azonexus sp. | reverse complement strand
ACATGCTGACCTGCATGGACGATCTGCTGGACGGGCGTTTTACGCAGGAAAATCGCATGTTGCTGGCGGCGGAAATCATCCGCGATGGCCGGGAAGTCGACAACAACATGGCGCTGAATGATGTCGTGGTGGACAAGGGCGCGATTGGCCGGATGATCGAGTTCGAGTTGTTCATCGACGGCGAATTTATCTACAACCTGCGTTCCGATGGCCTGATTGTCTCCACGCCGACGGGTTCCACTGCCTACTCGCTCTCTGCCGGCGGGCCGATTCTGCATCCGACACTGACGGGCATCGCCCTGGTGCCTCTGTGTCCGCACGCGCTCACCAATCGTCCGATCATCGTCAAGGACGATGCCGATATTGAACTGCGCCTGACGCAGGCAGCCGACGCGCGGGTGCACTTCGATGGGCAGGTGACGCTGGATCTTCAGCCCGGCGACTGCGTGCGCTTGCGTCGTTCGGAATACAAAATCTGTTTCCTGCATCCACCGGGTTACAGCTATTTCGCCATGCTGCGCCAGAAGCTGCATTGGAGCGAACGCCCGAAAGGCCCCTGATGCTCTGCCAACTGACGCTGCGCGACTTTGTCATTGTCGATCGCCTGGAACTCGAGTTTTCGGCGGGTTTTGGCACCTTGACCGGGGAAACCGGGGCCGGGAAGTCGATTCTGATCGATGCGCTGGCGCTGGCCTTGGGGGAACGCGCCGATGCCGGGGTGGTGCGGGCGGGTTGCGAGACGGCGGAAGTGGTTGCCGAGTTCGATATCGATGCCTTGCCCGAGGTGCGGCAATGGCTGAAAGCGGCAGATTTCGACGACGATGGACAGTTGCTGTTGCGCCGGGTGGTGGATGCCGGGGGGCGGTCGCGTGCCTGGATCAACGGTTCTCCCGCTACCGTGCAGCAATTGCGCGAAGTGGGTGAATGGCTGGTGGATATCCACGGTCAACACGCGCATCAGTCGCTTTTGCGTACGGATGCCCAGCGCCAGTTGCTGGATCAGCATGCCGGTGCGCAAGCGCAACTGGCCGCGGTTGGCCAGGCATGGCGCGATTGGCGGGGGCTGGCCGAGTCGTTGCGCCAGGCCAGTGAAGGTGCGGCCCATCTGCAGCGGGAGCGCGAGCAACTGGAATGGCTGGTGGCCGAACTGGACGCGCTCGCTTTTGGCGACGAAGAATGGACGGCGCTGGACGCCGAACATCGTCGCCTGAGTCATGCTGCCGGCCTGATCGATGGTGCGCAATATGCGCTGTCGGTGCTCGCAGACGAGGATGGCGCGTGCGAGCGCCAGATTGACCGGGTGGTTAATCGACTGGGCGGATTGGCCGAATATGACCCGGCACTGGCCGATGTCGCGGCCTTGCTTGGCTCGGTGCAGGCGGAATTGAGCGATGCCGTATCCACCTTGCGCCGCTACGCGGACCGGGTGGATCTGGACCCTGCGCGCTTGGGCGAAGTCGAGCGGCGTATGGATTCGGTGATGGCCATGGCCAAAAAGCATCGGGTGACTCCGCCGGAATTGCCGGGCCTTTTGCGCGCAGCGCAACAACGCCTGGCGGAACTGGATGCGGCAGCAGACCTGGGGGCGTTGGCGGTACGCGTTGAGCGTGCGCAATCGGCCTATCTCGAAGAGGCGAAAATTTTGTCCGATGTCAGGCGAAACACCGCGTCTGTCATGAGCGAAAAGGTCAGCGAGGTGATGCAGCAACTGGCGCTGTCCTCCGGTCGCTTCGAGGTTGCCTTGTTACCGCTCGAGGCCCCTGCGGTCTACGGGGCTGAACAGGTGGAATTCCGCATCGCCGGCTTGGCTGGACATGACGCGAAGCCCTTGGCTAAAGTTGCTTCGGGCGGTGAGTTGTCGCGCATCAGCTTGGCCATTC
>JAKLLI010000402.1:0-1085 GCA_023150195.1 Azonexus sp. | reverse complement strand
GGCCGCCGTACCCACCTTGATTTTTGACGAGGTCGATGTGGGCATCGGCGGTGGGGTGGCAGAAATTGTCGGTCGTTTGCTGCACGCGCTCGGCCGCGAGCGCCAGGTGCTCTGTGTGACCCATCTGCCGCAAGTCGCCGCACGGGCGGACTGGCAATGGCAGGTCGCCAAAACAACGCGTGACGGCGTCACTCTGTCCTCAATTCGGCCTCTGGATGAGGCAGGGAGAGTACAGGAAATTGCCCGCATGTTGGGCGGGGTGGAGATGACGGATATCACCTTGAGTCACGCCCGCGAGTTGCTACGGTCAACGGCCTGAACGGATGATTTTTCAGTGCGCTGGATCAGAAACTGATCAGGCGTAGCAAGGCGATCAGCGCCAGGATCAGGAACAGCACGCCACTGATGCGGTGAATCCAGGTAAGCGGCAATCGGCCCAGCAAACGCTGACCGGCGTAGATCCCAAGCAGTGATGTCACAGTGAGTGCCAGGGTTGCACCCAGCCAGACGGCAGTGCCATGACCGGTGCTGCCCAGTCCAGCAACGGCGATCTGGGTTTTATCTCCGAACTCGGCCAGAAAAATCATCAGGAAGGTGGTCGCGAAGACACTTTTTCCAGGTTGTTCGACAATCGTCTCGTCTTCGTCCTCGTCCTTGAAGCGCAAGGCGGCGATGCCAAAAAGTGCAAACAGGAGGCCAACTGTCAGCGTGACAATCCACGCCGGGAGCCAGGCAGCAACCGCGGCACCAAACATCACCGCGAGAAAATTGAGCAGGGCAAACGCCACGATGGCGCCCAGTGCAACCGGCAGAGCGCGATGGCGACTCGCCAGGGTCATGCAGACCAGTTGGCTTTTGTCGCCAAACTCGGCAAGGGCAATCAAAAAAAAACTGGTGCCGGTCAACGACAGCCAGTCGGCCGGTGCTGCTAGGATGGGGTCAGGCATTAACAGGCTGCTCAAAAACCCCAGCCAGCCGATGCCAATGAGATAATGGCGACCTGGTCAGGACGAGATTGAAGAAGATGAGAACGGCGGATACCACACAGCACGCGATGTTCAGCTATCGGAGTTTGGAGGAGCGGA
>JAKLLI010000401.1 GCA_023150195.1 Azonexus sp. | reverse complement strand
CGCCGGCATTGTAGCCGACGACCTAGGGGAACTCATGAGCTACCAAGTGACTGTTCAGCCCGGCGACCGCCAGTTCGTCGCCGAAACCGATGAAACCTTGCTCGACGCCGCCTTGCGTCAGGGACTGATCATTCCCTACGGCTGCAAGGATGGCGCTTGCGGCGCCTGCAAGGGAAAAGTGCTCGCTGGCCAGGTCGACCACGGCAAGGCGCAAGCGCACGCCCTGAGCGATGCCGAAAAGGCCGAGGGCCTGACCCTGTACTGCTGCGCGACCGCTAAAACCGATCTCACCATCGAATGCCGGCAGATGACTTCGGCCACGGACATCCCGGTCAAGACCCTGCCGTCGCGCATTGAAAAGCTGGAGAAACTCGCCCCCGACGTGATCGACATGCACCTGCGCCTGCCGGCCAGCGAGCGCCTGCAATTCCACGCCGGCCAATACATCGACATCCTGCTCAAGGACGGCCGCAAGCGCAGTTTTTCGCTGGCCAACGCCCCCGAAGACGATAACCTGCTCCAACTCCATATTCGCCATGTGCCCGGTGGCGTCTTCACCGAGCAAGTATTCACTTCCATGAAGGTGCGCGACATCCTGCGCTTCAATGGCCCACACGGCGGATTTTTCCTGCGGGAAGATAGCCACAAGCCGGTGATCCTGCTGGCCGGTGGCACCGGGTTTGCCCCGATCAAGTCGATCGTCGAACACGCGCTGGCCAAAGGTAGTACCCGGCCCATGACCATTTATTGGGGGACCAAGGCGCGGGTCGACCTGTATCAGCACGACTTGCCGACCGCCTGGGCAGCGCAGCACCCGCAGCTGCGCTATGTCCCGGTCCTCTCGGAACCCGCGCCCTCGGATGACTGGTCAGGCCGCACCGGCTTCGTCCATCAAGCCGTGATGGCCGACTTCCCTGACCTGTCGGGCTATCAGGTCTATGCCTGCGGCTCGCCTGCAATGATCGATGTCGCCCGCAAGGATTTCGTCGGCACCTGCCAACTGCCCGACGAGGAATTTTTCGCCGACGCCTTCACCTTTTCGGCGAGCTAAGCCATGTTCGGCGTCGCGGATTACGGTGCATTTGTGTTCGCCGTGATTGTTTTTCTGGCGATTCCCGGCCCGGGAAATCTGGCCCTGCTGACGTCGACCGCCAAAGGTGGCCTGCGCGGCGGCCTCGCCGCCGCCTTTGGCGTGATTCTGGGTGACCAGGTACTGATGTGGCTGGCCGTGGGCGGACTGGCCGCCGTGCTCCAGGCCAGTCCGCATCTGTTTTCCGGGATTCAATGGCTGGGCGCGGCGTATCTGGGTTGGCTGGGCGTCCGCATGCTGCTGGCCAAACCGGGCGACCCGCCAAAACTGCAGATCCGCGCCGGCCATTATTTGCGTCAGGCCATGGCCATCACCCTGCTCAACCCGAAAGCCATCATGTTCTACATGGCCTTCTTTCCGCTCTTTGTCGATCCGGCACAGCATCGCGGTCTGCCGACCTTTGCCTTCATGGCCGCCACCATTGCCGGCCTGACTTTGTTGTACTGCATCACCGTCATCGCCCTGGCGCGCCGGCTGGCCGGTTACTTTGGTCGCCATCCACGCATTCCGCAGCGACTGGAACAAACTGCTGGCGTGCTGCTGATCGGCTTCGGGCTGAAACTGCTCGCCGAGCGTTGAATCAACACCCCAGTTTTTCGCGCAGCATGTCGATGGAAAACGGCTTGCTCATGAAATCGTCCATGCCTGCCTGCGTACAGCGATCCCGGTCGGCATCAAAGGCATTCGCGGTCAGGGCGATGATTCTTGGCTGCAGCGTCAAGGCCAGCTGGCGGATGGCCTGGGTCGCACGGATGCCATCCATCACCGGCATCAGCAAATCCATCAAGAC
>JAKLLI010000400.1 GCA_023150195.1 Azonexus sp. | reverse complement strand
CGTCGCCTACCTGGCCGAGTTTTCCAACGTGGCCCAAACGGGCAAGCCCTTGCGCTTCGAAACCGAATTCGCGCCCATGGGCAAAATCTTTTCGATTTCCGTTTTCTCGCCTGGCCCCAATCAGTTTGCGATGATTTTCCAGGACGTCACCGAACTCAGTCGCACGGAAGAATCGCTACGGGAGAGCGAAGAACGCCTGCGCCTTGCGCTGATTTCTGCCAATCAGGCCTGGTTCGATCTGGACTTGGCGACAGGCCAGATTCACGTCAGCCCCAATTATCCGGAAATGATCGGGTTTACCGCAGACCAGTTCGAATCCAGTCTGAACAACTGGTTAAGCCATGTCCACCCGGACGACATCGAATCGCTCAAGGCCAGTTTTCAGCGTTGTCTGCAGCGGGGTGGACCGGAAACCATGGAATATCGCCGGCGGACGGCCAGCGGTGACTGGCTGTGGATCGAATCCACGGGGAAGATCGTCAACTGGGATGCCGACGGAAAGCCCCGGCGCATGCTCGGTGTTCACAGCGATGTCTCGACACGCAAGCAAGCCTTGCGTGAACAATATCGCCTGAACCGCGCACTGCGCCTGCTCAGCGAATGCAACCTGGCACTGGCCCGTAACGATAACGAACAGCAGATGCTGCATGAAATCTGTCATCTGATCGTCTTGCTGGGGGGCTACAAAAAGGTTTGGGTGGGCTACGCCGAGCACGGGCCGGACAAGCGCATCATCCCGATGGCGCAAGCCGGCGGCGACGAAGCCTGTTTCCAGAGTCTGCGGGCCTCCTGGGATCCGGCCAGTCCCGATGGTGGCGGTCCTGCCGGCACAGCGATTGCGCAAGGACGTACCGAACTGATTCAACAATTGGGCCCTCCGGATGCCCCGGCTTCCGCTTGGGTGCCGGTCCTCATCCAGCTAGGCTACCAGGCCGTGATCGCCGTGCCGCTGACCTACGATGGCCAGGTGCTCGGGGCCATCAGCGTCTATGCCAGCGAAGCGGACGCTTTCTCCCCGGAAGAGGTCCGCTTTCTCGAAGAACTCTCCAGCAACCTGACCTTTGGCATTTTCAGTCTGCGCAACCGCATTCAGCGCGAAGCGGCTGAAGCGGCCAACCGGGCCAAGAGTTCGTTCATCGCCAACATCTCGCACGAAATCCGCACCCCGCTCAATGCGATTACCGGCATGGTGCACATGCTCAGACGCGCCGGCGCTTCGGATCAGCAAACGGACTGCCTGGACAAAATTGACGCCGCCAGCGAACACTTGCTGCAACTGATCAATACCGTGCTCGACTTGTCGAAAATCGAGGCGGACAAACTCGAACTCGAGGAGCGTGCGGTCAACATCGCGGCCTTGATCAAAAACGCCATCACGATGATCGAACCGCGAGCGCAGGCCAAGCGACTGGTGGTGAATTGCCAGCCCATTCCCGCCCTGCCACCCTTGCTGGGTGACAGCGTGCGTTTGCGTCAGGGCTTGCTCAATTACTTGTCGAACGCCGTCAAATTCACCGAGTCCGGCCATATCGATGTCGCCTGTGAAATCAGGGAAACGACAGCCGACACGGTGACGCTGCATTTTTCGGTTCAAGATACTGGCATCGGCATTCCGGTCGACACCCTGCCCCGGCTGTTTACCGCTTTCGAGCAGGCGGATAACTCGACAACGCGCAAATTTGGCGGCACCGGGCTGGGTCTGGCCATCACCCGCAAGGTGGCGCAACTGATGCACGGCGAGGCCGGTGCGGAAAGTGAACCGGGCCGCGGCAGCCGCTTCTGGTTTTCTGCGCGCCTGCGCATCGACCCGGCCGCGCGTGAAGAGAACAGCGTGGACGCCTCGTTGTGGACGGAAGCCCAGCTGCACCAATACAGCGGGCG
>JAKLLI010000399.1 GCA_023150195.1 Azonexus sp. | reverse complement strand
TAACCATCCGGCTTGGCCTTGAGCAGTTCGCGGAAATGCTCGATCTGCGCCTTGGTCGAGGCCGGCCCCACCAGCATGCCGTAGCCGCCGGCGCCATGAACTTCCTTGACCACCAGTTCGGGCAGGTGATCCAGGACATAAGCTAGATCGTCCGGCTTGCGGCACATGTAGGTCGGCACGTTATTCAACTTGGGCTCTTCGCCCAGATAGAAGCGGATCATGTCCGGCACATAGGGGTAGATCGATTTATCGTCTGCCACCCCTGTGCCAATCGCGTTGGAAAGCGTGACATTACCCGCCTGATAAGCCTTCAGAATGCCGGGGACGCCCAGCGCCGAATCCGGACGGAAGGCGAGCGGATCCATGAAGTCGTCGTCAATGCGTCGGTAGATGACATCCACACGCTGTGGCCCCTGCGTCGTGCGCATGTAGACCACGTCATCCTTCACGAACAGGTCACGCCCTTCAACCAGTTCCACGCCCATTTGTTGCGCAAGGAAGCTGTGCTCGAAGTAGGCGCTGTTGTATGCCCCTGGCGTCAACACCACCACGGTGGGATCGGTCACGCCATTGGGCGCTACGGCCCGCAGCTTTTCGAGCAGCATGTCCGGGTAATGCTGAACCGGGGCCACCTTGTGCTTGGCAAACAATTCAGGGAAGAGGCGCATCATCATCTTGCGGTCTTCCAGCATGTAGGAGACGCCGGAAGGAACGCGAAGATTGTCTTCCAGCACGTAAAACTCGCCCTCGCCCGCACGCACGACGTCAACACCAGCGATATGTGCGTACACCCCGCCCGGCACATCCACGCCCTGCATTTCCTTGCGGTACTGCGCGTTGTCGAGCACCTGCTCGGCAGGAATCTTGCCCGCCTTGAGGATTTCCTGATCGTGGTAGATATCCCAGAGGAACATGTTGAGTGCCTTGACTCGCTGGCGCATGCCGCTTTGCAAGGCCTTCCATTCGCTGGAGGGAATGATGCGGGGAATGATGTCAAAAGGAATCAGACGCTCCTTGCCTGCCTCCTCGCCATACACCGCAAAGGTAATGCCTACCCGATGAAAGGCCAGATCGGCTTCAGCCCGCTTGCGCGCAATGCGCTCGGCCGGCGTCGCCTTCATCCAGTTTTCGTACTCCCGGTAATGCCCCCTGACACCGCCGTTGGCGTCATACATTTCGTTATAGAAGTTCATGTTGGACTCGTCGCTGAGGATGCTCTCGCAGGCATTTCAGCAGGTTCCATGCCACGCACCAAAGTTGCATCGAATCAGTGGATTAGCAAAGACTACTGAAATATGGCGCACCACAACAGTGCATTCAGTATCGGTATGGTGCAAAGAAAAAACCCACCGAATCGCTCCGGTGGGTTTTTTTGACATCGGTCGAACAAGGAAATCAGGCGCGCTCGAAAATGACCGCAATCCCCTGTCCGCCACCGATACACATCGTGACCAGTGCGTACTTGCCACCGATGCGTTCCAGTTCGTACAGCGCCTTGGTGGCGATGAAGGCACCGGAACAGCCAACCGGGTGACCCAGCGCAATCGCGCCGCCATTCGGGTTGGTCTTGGCCGGATCCAGGCCGAGGACCTTGGAGACGGACAGGGCCTGGGCAGCAAAAGCTTCATTGGATTCGATCACATCCATCTGGTCCAGGGTCAGACCAGCCTTCTTGAGCGCCAGCTTGGTCGCCGGGATCGGGCCTTCACCCATGATGTCGTTCGGCACACCGGCAACGGCGTAAGACACCATGCGCGCCATCGCCTTCTGGCCGGCCTTGGCAGCGGCATCAGCGGACGCCAGCACGAAGAAAGCCGCACCGTCGTTGATACCGGAAGCGTTACCGGCAGTGACAGTACCGTCTTTCTTGAAGGCCGGCTTCATCTTG
>JAKLLI010000013.1:3390-18030 GCA_023150195.1 Azonexus sp. | reverse complement strand
CAATTTGCCGGGTTAATAGATCGGACTGACCGAGGCTGCCATCATCAGTGAAGAAACATTCATCGCGATGGCGGCGCACTGAGCGATTTGCTCGGGTGGGCCGTCGAGATGAGTGCAGGGGTGGAGAAACATGCTAAAACAATATCATCCGTTGGTCGGTCAGGCTACGATAAAGGCGGGTCTTCTTTCTTGCATCACCCCAAAATCAACCCCATCCGCATAAACGCCTGCCGAATCTCCCCGGCAACCGGCATTGCCTCCACCCGCCAGCGAATCAGCGCCACATTTGCATCGCTCAGGCTCTTGTTTTTCTTCGCATCACGACGCTGGGCATCTGCGCTTTCATGGCTAGGATCATCAAGCTCGATGGCGGCTACGGTCGACATGTCTTTGCGCAGACAAACCAGGAAATCCACACGCTGCTGGCCAATCCGGTTTTGCCAGCGGTAACTGTTCGTCGCCAGACGCGCGCCAGCACGTTTGGCATCGATGCGGATGAACGACGCCAGCGGCACCTGCGGAAACACCTCACACTCCGGCAACGCCACCTTGATACGCTCAAACATCTCCAGTTCGTAACGCGACATCACCGGCGCCTGACGATACGGTAGCGCCTCTTCCTCATTGCCAGCCACCTTCTCCAACACCGGCTCCAGCGCACCCCGCGCGAGCGGCGCCCACGTCGCCAGCCGGGTTTGCACGGCCTGCCGGGCACGCCGCTTGAGCCAGGCAATCAGCCCAAAAAGAAACACCATGACCATGACGAAAGAGAAGACCGTCGACACCAGCGTGTCGACACTGCGCTGCAGCGCAGATGAAGGCACCACCACCGGTTTGGGGACAAGCACTGGTTGCGCCCTGGTGAGGTTGCTTACCGGTGGAGTGACTACCGGCTGTGGTCTTGGCGGCTGCATGACCGGCTGTGGGATTGCTGGCGCCGGGATGACCGGCGGAGGCGCCGATAACGGCTTCTCGCGCCTGGGCAAGGGAAGCCCCGCTTCACTGGCGAGCTGATCGCAACTCATATTGGTGATGACCGCTCGGCCCTTGATTTCGCATCGCCGCGTATCCGCCGCCAGGCCGTGAGGACACCAGACAAAAACCACGGCTGCCATGCCGAGTCGCATGAAGAAACCGCTCGACAATCTGGAGGTGCGCAGGTGCATGGCGTAATGACAATATGATCAGAGCCGGGATGTTAATGGAATCCGTGGCGGCACTGCCATGTTTGTCATCTCCAACCAAAGTGGGCTTGCTCGTAAGCGTACAGCCGCCCCATGTTGAACTGATCAGCGTCTGATGAGTTCCCCGTTGATCGTCTGCGCGTTCGAGGAATTGTGTACGCGGTGCAGTAGGCCGTAAGCGACACGCCATTTCTGCCCATCTGCGTTGAGCGTCACGGTTTTGTCGTTGAGACGCACGATCTGGCCGCTCCGCTGCCGATGCGCATGATCAAGGAAGCCGACGGTATCGCCGATGGCGACTTCATGACGGCTCAGGCCCCGCTGTGGATTGTCCCGGATGCTGATATCGACGCCATCCAGATTGATGGCCGTGTAGGCGATCAGCCAGTGCTCGCCGGTATCCGTTTCGCGAACCAGCACTTCCTTGGTTCGGAACTCCCGAACCTGGGCCGGACGAAGCTTGTTGGCTCGGGCATCGAAATATTCGATCTCCTGGCCGATGCGCAGTTGCGAGCGAATGGCGATGAGCCATTTGGGATCGGCCAGTACGCGATCAATTGCCGCGCGCAGACGATAGAGCTCGAAGCCGGAGGCCTGGTTCATGGCATCGAGCAGCGTCGTGAATTCCATGTCTAATGGACCTCCGTCGGCCGAAGTGGCAAGAGTTCATCAATCCGGCTGCACGGCCAGACAGGGAGTTTTTCCAGAACATCCCTGAGCCAGGCATAGGGCTCAAGGCCGTTCAGTTTGGCGGTCGCCAGCAGGCTTTGAATCGCCGCCGCTCGACATCCGGCGCGCTCGGACCCGGTAAAGAGCCAATTGCGGCGCCCGAGCGTAATCGGTCGAATCGCATTCTCGACCGGATTGTTGTCGATCGGGGTGTCGCCTCGCGACACATAGCGCAGGATGGCCGGCCATCGCTTGAGCGTGTAATCAATCGCCCGAGCCAACCCGCTTCCGTTCGCAGTTCTGAGTCGCTCGACTTTCAACCAGTCATGGAGTGACTTGAGACGTGGCAGGGCTTCTCGTTGGCGTAATGCCAAACGATCTGCTGCGTGAACCCCTGCGGCCTCGGCTTCCAGCGCATACAACTCGCCGATACGGCGTAGCGCTTCTTCCGCCACCGGATGCCCGCCCGGCAACGCATGCAAGTCGAAGAACTTGCGTCGGCAATGGGCCAGGCAAGCGAGCTCGGTCACGCCTTGCTGAAACAGGGCTTTGTATCCGCCGTAATCATCAACCATCAGATCGCCCCGCCATGCCGCCAGGAAATTGCGCGCATGCTGACCGCTCCGACTGGTCTGGTAATCGAAGATGACGATGGGTGGCCCGCGTTCCAGGTCGTTGCTGCGGTAAGCCCACATATAGGCCCGTTTTGTCTTGCCTTTGCCGGGATCAAGTTGCTGGACCGGCGTTTCGTCGGCATGCAGGACTTTGCCCTGCTTGAGCAATTCGCTCAGTCGATCAACCAGCGGCTGCAAGGCGACACCCAACTGCCCAACCCACTGAGCCAGGGTCGAACGGGCAATGCAGACACCGTGTCGCTCGCTGATCTTCTCGATCCGGTACAAAGGCAGATGATCCAGATACTTTTGAATCAGCACCCAGGCATGCAGCCCCGGTGCCGCCAAGCCCCCATCGATGATTGCCGGCGCGACGGGCGCCGCCGTGATCGTTTCGCAGGTCCGGCACGCATACTGCGGCCGAATGTGGCGATGAACGAAGAAACGCGCCGGTTCGACATCGAGTTGCTCGCTGATGTCCTCGCCGATCTTGATCAGGCCGGCGCCACACTGCCCGCAGGTGCAGGATGCGGGCTCATGATGGTGCTCGATGCGCGGCAATTCTGGCGGGATCGCCTTGCGTCCCGTCGGTTTCGGGCGCGGCTTCTCGGTGACGCACTGAATCTGTGCGAGCTCCGCTGAAATGGCGGCCTGATCTTCATTGCACGACTCAAGGAATAAATCCTGCTGCTCGACCGACAGGGATTCACTCTTGGTGCCAAATTTGATTCGCCTGTAGTACGCCAGCTCCAGCGTCAGTTTCTGAATCTTCAGATCGCGCTGCTTGATTGCGCCGGCTTGTTCCAGGCGTTGTCTCTCACTGGCGGCCAACCGGGTTTGCAGGGCAGCAAACTGGGCCTCAGCCCATTCGGGAAGCTCCCGTGCAGCAGCAAAACGAGCGGTTTCAGCACCAGAATCCATGCCTTGGATTATACCATCGACAAGGCCACAAACCCTTGCCGATACAGGGTTTAGAGCCAATCATACGCGCCAGTCCGATGGCGCTTTGGCTAGCAGTCGGCGCCAATCAATTCCCGTGGTCAGCCACTGCCATTCGGTCGCGCTCAACGTGCAGCTTGTACTGCCCGGCCTGGGCCAGGTGAACCGTCCCTGGTGCAATCGCCGAACGCAAAGCCAGACGCCTGTGCCATCCCAAACGACCAGCTTGAGCCGGTTACCCTGGCGATTGCAGAAGGCGTAGGCCGTGCCATCGCAGGGCGAGCAACCGAGCAATTGCTGAATCCGCAGCGACAGTCCATCAATCCCCATTCTCATATCGACGGGCTCGACCGCCAGCCAAACCTGCTCTGGCGCAATCATCGCAACAGATCGCGCAGCCACGCTGCACAGGATGTCGATTGCGATACCGGCCAAGCGATCGAGATCAGGGTCTGACTGCGATGGATTTCAATCTTGATCTCACCTGAAGGAGGCGTCTCCGGCATCACGACCTTGATCGGCACCAAGCCAGGCGTGGTCGGCTCGGCGATTTCCGATGGGCGTTGATCCGGCGATATGGCAGTGCCAACCGCCTCGTCCAGGTGCTCAGTAACCCAGCGCCGGAGCAGGTTGGCATTCAGGCCGTTGGCCAAGGCGACCGATGCCATCGATATCCCGGGCTGTCGGCAGGCCTCGATCGCCTGCCTCTTGAACTCATCCGTATAACGCCGCCGGCTCCGGCGAGTTGGTGCTTTGATTAACTTCGTGTGCATGTGTCCACCTAATTTACGTGGACACGAGCATCCTATTCCCCGGAGGCTTCAGCAATGTGGCGCCGTTGAACGCTTACTTATGTCTGGCTACTGTGAACAGGCCCTAACATTGGACGAAAAAAAGGCCAGAAACCTTGGTTTTCCGTGGTTTTCTGGCCTTCTTTGGAATTCTTAAAACTTGTTTATGGTGGAGAGGAGGAGGATCGAACTCCCGACCTCCGCATTGCGAACGCGGCGCTCTCCCAGCTGAGCTACCCCCCCGACACGCGGATTCTATCTCAGGCGGATGCGGCTTCCAAGCATCTACTGGGCGATTTCAGGATTGTCCGGCGCCGACCGCTGCACGGCGCAGGCGATCTGCAACGGCCACCCAGGCTGGCGAGGTCGGCAGGGATTCGACCACGATCATGTCCGCGCCAGCGTGGTCCATGTCACGCAAGGCGGCATACAGCGCATGGGCATAGCCCACGGGATCGGCGGGGAGCATGCGCCAGCGGTGCGGCATGCCTGCCTGCGGCAATTGACTGTGGGCGATAACGGCGCAGTGTCCGCCCCGATGTCGCTGGGCGTTAAGAAATTCGAGCAACTGGGCGGCCCCCACCAAGCGCATGGGGGTTATCGGCGCGTAGTGCGCCTCCAGCGAACCGGAAACCCGGGGGGCCCCCTGAGCGGTTTCGATCGCAGGACGAAAACCCAGCACACCTTCCAGTTGTTCAGGCGAAATATGCCCTGGCCTCAGCACGGCCGGCACGTCACGCGAGCAATCCACAATGGTGGATTCGATACCGACCGCACACGGGCCGCCGTCGAGAATGAGCGGGACACGATCGCCCAATTCTTCGGCAACGTGTGCGGCGGTGGTCGGGCTGATGCGGCCAAAACGATTGGCCGAGGGCGCGGCAATCCCGGCTGGGGTTTTGGCTTGCGCAAAGCCTTGCAGCAGCGCCAGCGCCACCGGATGTCCCGGCACCCGCAAACCCACGGTATCTTGTCCACCGGTCACGGTCGACGGGACCCAGGCCTGCTTTTTCAGGATCAGGGTGAGAGGACCGGGCCAAAAGGCACGCATCAGATTGCGCGCGATATCGGGAATATCCTGCGCCCACTGATCTACGGCCTGTGTATCGGCCACATGCACGATCAGCGGGTGATCCGCGGGGCGCCCCTTGGCGGCAAAAATTTTTCCGACAGCCTGATCGTTGGCGGCATCCGCCCCCAGGCCGTACACCGTTTCGGTCGGCAGGGCGACCAGTTCACCGGCGCAAAGCAGGTCGACCGCGCGCAGATAATCGGATTCAGCGGGCTGCATCAGTCCTTGATGCCAATCGCGGCACGCGCAGCCAGTGCGGCTTTTTGCACCGCTTCAGCGTTCTCGCCAATCACCGTGAAATGCCCCATCTTCCGCCCGGGACGCGCATGGTGCTTGCCGTACAGATGCAGCTTGAGATTGGGAATGGCATGCAATACCGCCCAATCCGGCTCACGGTAGTGTCCGCCGTCGTACCAAAGATCGCCGAGCAGGTTAACCATCACCGACGCAGAGTGAGCACGTGCTTCGCCCAGCGGCAAGCCGCAGAGCGCACGGACTTGCTGTTCAAACTGATTGGTGACACAGGCATCAATCGTGTAATGGCCACTATTGTGCGGACGCGGCGCCATTTCGTTGACGATCAGCTGGCCCCGGCTGACGAAAAACTCCACGCCCATGGTGCCGATATAGCCGAGCTTCTCTGCGATGCGGGCAGCAATATCCTCGGCGTCACTCTTGACGCAGCCCGAGGTGCGGGCCGGGACGATGGAGACATCAAGGATGCCGCGCGTATGCTGGTTTTCGCCGGTCGGGAAACAACGAACCTGACCTTGGGCATCGCGCGCCAACACCACCGACACTTCGTAGTCCAGGCTCAGGCGCTGCTCCAGCACGCACTGCTCTCCCTTGAATTGTGCAAAAGCCAGCAAGGCTTCTTCGCGGTTGCTAACCGTGGCCTGCCCCTTGCCGTCGTAACCGAAACGGGCCACCTTGAGGATGGCCGGGAAGAGGTGGTCAGGCGCGGTTTTCAGGTCGGCATCACTGCTGACCGCAATAAACGGCCCGTGCGGGAAGCCGTTGTCGCGTAGAAAAGATTTTTCGCTGACCCGATGCTGGCACACTGCCACCGCCGCCGCGTGCGGGCGTACCGGGACAAACTTGGCGAGGTAATCGAGCGTGGCGGCCGGGACGTTTTCAAACTCGGTGGTAATCGCGGCGCAACCGGCGGCGAATTCGTCGAGCGCGGCGTAGTCGTCGTAAGGCACGCAAAAATGACGTTCGGCGAGCAGCGCCGCCGGGCTGTTCTTGTCCGGATCCAGCACCCAGACCTGATAGCCCAGTTCGTGGGCGGCGGATACAAAGAAGCGGCCAAGCTGGCCGCCGCCGAGCATGCCCAGCGTGGCGGGCGGCAGGATCATGGTTTCTTCTCCTGAGGATCGGTCACAAAACCGATTTGTCGCGAAGGGTTTGTCGAGAGGGTCGCCATCTGGCGGATGGTGGACACCAGGGTCGACAAGGTGTTGTCGTGGCGAGCGATGCGTGCTTCCAGTTCGTCGAGACGCTCGGCCAGTTCTTTGTGTTCGAGCAGCATCTGACGCAGGCGCACGAAGGCGCGCACGATGAAAACGCTCATTTCAACGGCGCGCGGGCTGTTCAGTACGCTCGCCGCCATGATCGCACCGTGCTCGGTGAACACGCGGGGCAGATGCGGCGAGAATTTGAGCTTGCCGAGGTGGTCACATTTTGTGATCACCTCCTGCTTTTCTTCCTTGCTCAGCACAAAGGAAAAATCGTTCGGAAAACGCTCGGCATTGCGCTTGACGGCTTGGTTGAGCACGCGAACCTCGACGCCATAAAGCTCGGCCAGGTCGCTGTCGATCATCACGCGTTCGCCGCGCAAGGCCAAAATGCGTTGCTGCACATCAACACGAACCGGAAGTTCGCTCACCGAATCAGACTTCCGGCAACTTCATGGCCAACACCTTTGCCGTCTGGGCAGCGCGGAAGGCTTGAAGTTTTTCATTCAGCACCGCATCGCCGTTGGCCAGCATGGCGACGGCAAACAGGGCGGCATTGGCAGCACCCGCTTCGCCGATGGCGAAGGTTGCGACCGGAATGCCCTTGGGCATTTGCACGATGGAGTGCAAGGAATCCACGCCGGAGAGTGCCCGTGACTGCACCGGTACGCCCAGCACCGGCACCGTGGTTTTGGCGGCCAGCATGCCGGGCAGATGGGCGGCGCCGCCGGCACCGGCAATAATCGCCTTGATCCCGCGTTGACCGGCGGTTTCGGCATATTCGAACAGCAGATCGGGGGTGCGGTGCGCTGAGACAACACGCGCCTCGAAGGCGACACCGAAGTCTTTCAGAATCACGGCTGCGCCCTGCATGGTCGGCCAGTCGGAGTCGGAACCCATAACGATGCCGACGGAAATCTGTTTTTCGCTCATTTAACGAATCCCTGCCTTGCGTTCAGCGGCCTCGATGGTATTGGCCAGCAACATGGTGATGGTCATCGGTCCGACGCCGCCCGGCACCGGCGTGATCTGGCCGGCCACGTCAAGGCAGTCGGCGTAATCGACGTCACCGCACAACTTACCGTCCGGCAAGCGGTTGATCCCCACGTCGATGACCACGGCGCCCGGCTGAATCATGTCGCCGGTCACGAATTTCGGTTTGCCGACCGCGGCAACGACGATGTCGGCACGGCGGGTGTGGAATTTGAGATCACGGGTGCGCGAGTTGCACACCGTGACCGTAGCGCCCGCGTTGATCAGCAGCAGCGCCATTGGCTTGCCGACGATGTTGGAGCGGCCGATGACCACGGCTTCCTTGCCGTTCAGATCCACACCGCCTTTTTCGAACATCTTCATCACGCCATACGGGGTGCAGGGAATGAAGCGCGGATTGCCCTGGGCCAGCGCACCGACGTTTTCGGCGTGGAAGCCGTCAACGTCCTTGTCCGCCGCAATTGCCTCCAGCACTTTTTCTTCGTCGAAATGTTTCGGCAAGGGCAATTGCACCAGGATGCCGTGAATGGCTGGATCGGCGTTCAGTTCGGCGATCTTTTTGAGCACCGTCTCCTGGTCGACCGCGGCATCGTAAGTGATCTTTTCCGAGTGCATGCCGATGGCCAGACAACCATTGACCTTGTTCTTCACATATACCTGAGAAGCCGGATCTTCGCCCACCAGAATCACCACCAGTCCGGGTTTGTGCCCGCACACCGCAAGGGCTTCCACACGGGCCTTGAAACTTTGGCGTAGCTCGTCGGCCAGCGCCTTGCCGTCAATGATTTGTGCCGTCATCGTTGCATCCAACAAAAAGAAAAAGGGGAAAGGCGCCCGCCTTTCCCTTTGAACTTTCAGGATTTTACCAGACAGCGTGCGGCGGGGGCACTGTCGCCACCGCATTGCCGGACTCCGGACGGGCAAGCTCGTCCCACGCATCCACGGACACAGCACGCTAAAAAACATCGAAACCGCTGCGCCACAAAGAAAGACCCGGCTTCAGGGAATTCCCCAATCCCAAATTTCGATTCTCAATATTGCACGATGCGAATTTTGTTTTTACAATGCGCAACGACGTATAGGTGTAAACACGGGTTCGCGAACCGACCCGTCCGGACTAAAGTGGTGCGACCCATCCAGTTGCACAAGACGAAAACCAACGCAGGAGACGAAACATGGCAGACCAGCCAAACCAGATCGCCGACACCGATCCGCAGGAAACCAAGGAGTGGATTGACGCGCTTGAAGGCGTCATTACGCAGGAAGGCGCACAACGCGCCCATTACCTGATCGAAACCCTGATCGATCAGGCGCGCCAGGACGGGATCGATATCCCCTACTCGGCCAACACCGAATACATCAACACCATTCCGGCCGATCAGCAGCCCAAGTACCCGGGCAACCCGGACATGGAAATCAAGATTCACTCCTATATCCGCTGGAACGCCATGGCCATGGTCGTCCGCGCCAACAAGGACACCAACGTCGGCGGCCACATCGCCTCCTTCGCTTCCGCTGCCGCGCTTTACGACGTCGGCTTCTCGCATTTCTGGAAGAGCATTGACCACGACACCGGTGGCGATCTGATCTTTTTCCAGGGCCATTCCGTGCCCGGTGTCTATTCCCGCGCCTTCATGCTTGGTCGCCTGACCGAAGACCAGATGGACAACTTCCGTCAGGAAACCGACGGCAAGGGCATCTCCTCCTACCCGCATCCCTGGCTGATGCCGGATTTCTGGCAATTCCCGACCGTCTCCATGGGCCTGGGCCCGATTCAGGCCATTTATCAGGCCCGCTTCATGAAGTACCTCGCCTCGCGCGGCCTGATCGATGCGGCCAAGGCGGAACAGCGCAAGGTGTGGGCCTTCCTCGGCGACGGCGAGACCGACGAAGTGGAATCGCTCGGCGCCATCGGCATGGCCGGTCGCGAAAAGCTGGACAACCTGATCTTCGTGATCAACTGCAACCTGCAGCGTCTCGATGGTCCGGTGCGTGGCAACGGCAAGATCATCCAGGAACTCGAATCCGAATTCCGCGGTGCCGGCTGGAACGTCATCAAGCTGATCTGGGGCACCCATTGGGACGCCCTGTTCAACCGCGACAAGAAGGGTATCCTCAAGCAACGCATGATGGAGTTGTGCGACGGCGAGTACCAGACCTTCAAGGCCAAGAACGGCGCCTACGTTCGCGAACACTTCTTCAACACCCCGGAACTGCGCGAACTGATCGCCGACTGGACCGACGACGACGTGTGGCAACTGAACCGTGGCGGCCACGACATCTTCAAGATCTTCTCCGCCTACAACGCGGCCGTCACCCACAAGGGCGCGCCGACGCTGATCCTCGCCAAGACCATCAAGGGCTTCGGCATGGGCCAGGCCGGCGAAGCGATGAACATTTCCCACCAGCAGAAAAAGATGGACAAGGAGCAGATCGGCCGCTTCCGCGACCGTTTCAGCCTGCCGGTGCCGGATGACAAGCTGGAAGAGCTGCCCTACCTGAAGTTCCCGGAAGACTCCGCCGAATACCAGTACATGCGCGAACGCCGCATGGCGCTGGGCGGTTTCCTGCCCTCGCGCCGCCGCAAGGCCGAGCCGCTGGCCATTCCGACGCTGGACAAGTTCGATGCCCTGCTCAAGGCCTCCGGCGAAGGCCGCGAGTTGTCCACGACCATGGCCATCGTCCGCATCATGAACATGCTGTTGAAGGACAAGAATGTCGGCAAGCATGTCGTGCCCATCGTGCCGGACGAATCCCGCACCTTCGGCATGGAAGGCATGTTCCGCTCGGTCGGTATCTGGAATCAGCAAGGCCAGAACTATGTGCCGGAAGATCACGACCAGCTCATGTTCTACAAGGAATCCAAGACTGGTCAGGTCTTGCAGGAAGGGATCAACGAAGCCGGCGCGATGAGCGACTGGATCGCTGCTGCCACCAGCTACTCGGTCCATAACGTCCAGACCATTCCGTTCTACATCTGCTACTCCATGTTCGGCCTGCAGCGCACGCTGGACCTGTGCTGGGCGGCTGGCGACCAACGCGCCCGTGGCTTCCTGATCGGCGGCACCGCCGGTCGCACGACGCTGAATGGCGAGGGCCTGCAGCACGAAGACGGCCATAGCCTGATCCTGTCGCAACTGATCCCGAACTGCATTTCCTACGATCCGACCTTCCAGTACGAAGTTGCGGTCATCACGCAGGACGGCCTGCGCCGCATGAATCAGGAGCAGGAAGACGTCTTCTACTACCTGACCGTGATGAACGAGAACTACGAGCATCCGGAAATGCCGGCTGGCGCCGAAGCCGACATCATCAAGGGCATGTATGCCTTCAAGCAGGGCGAGGCCTCCAACGGTCCACGCGTGCAATTGCTGGGTTCCGGCACCATCTTCCGCGAAGTCATCGCCGCCGCCGATCTGCTCAAGGCCGACTGGGGTGTCGATGCCGACATCTGGGGTTGCCCGAGCTTCAACGAACTGGCCCGCGACGGTCAGGACTGTGCGCGCTGGAATCTGCTGCACCCGCTGGAAGCCCCGAAACTGTCGCATGTCGAACAGAAGCTGGCTGGCGCAGAAGGCCCGGTGATCGCGGCCACCGACTACATCAAGCTGTTCGCCGAGCAGATCCGTCCCTTCGTCAAGGGTCGCTACATCACGCTGGGCACCGATGGCTTCGGTCGTTCCGATACACGCGAGAAATTACGTCACCATTTCGAGGTTGACCGTCACTGGGTCACGCTGGCCGCGCTCAAGGCGCTGGCCGACGAAGGCAAGATCGGTCGCGACACCGTCGCCGCCGCGCTGGTCAAGTACAACCTGGATCCGGCCAAGCCGAACCCGATGTCCGTTTAATCAGGGAGAGACAACATGAGCCAAATCATTGAAGTCAAAGTCCCGGATATCGGCGATTTTTCCGACGTGCCGGTCATCGAGCTGTTCGTCAAGGTCGGCGACAGCATCAAGGTCGACGACGCGATCGCCACCCTCGAATCCGACAAAGCCACCATGGACGTGCCGTCCACGGTCGACGGCATCGTCAAGGAAGTTTTCGTCCAGCTCGGCTCCAAGGTCAGCGAAGGCGTGGTCTTGATCAAGGTCGAAGCGGGTGGTGCCGCCACTGCTGAAGCTGCGCCGGCCCCGGCTGCTGCGCCAGCACCTGCCGCCGCCCCGGTTGCCGCAGCCCCTGCTGCCGGCGGCGGCGTAGTCGACGTCAAGGTGCCGGACATTGGCGACTTTTCCGACGTGCCGGTCATCGACCTCTTCGTCAAGGTCGGCGACAGCATCAAGGTAGACGACGCGATTGCCACCCTTGAATCCGACAAGGCCACCATGGACGTGCCAAGCACCGTCGCCGGTACGGTCAAGGAAGTGCTGGTCCAGCTCGGCTCCAAGGTCAGCGAAGGCGTGGTACTGATCAAGGTGGAAACCGGTGCCGCGGCATCCGCCGCCACCCCGGCCGCAGCCCCGCAAGCCAGTGCACCTGCGCCAGCGGCCGCAGCGCCCGCACCCGTTTCTGCGCCAGCCGCCGCGTCGACCGCAGCCGCCCCCGCCGCACTGGCGCCGGCGCTGCCCATCGGCAGCAAGGTGCATGCTTCGCCGTCGGTCCGCGCCTATGCCCGCGAACTCGGCGTCGATCTGGCCAAGGTCCCGGCCACCGGCCCCAAGGGTCGCATCGTCAAGGAAGACCTCACCAAGTACGTCAAGGGCGTGATGTCCGGTGCCATTTCCGGCCCGGTCGCCGCGTCGACCGGTGGCGTCACCGGCGGTGGCGTGCTCGATCTGCTGCCCTGGCCGAAGGTCGATTTCAGCAAGTTCGGTGAAATCGAGGTCAAGCCGCTGTCGCGCATCAAGAAGATTTCCGGCCAGAATCTGTCGCGCAACTGGGTCATGATCCCGGCCGTGACCTATCACGAAGACGCCGACATCACCGACCTCGAAGCCTTCCGCGTCCAGCTGAACAAGGAAAACGAGAAGACCGGCAACAAGCTGACCATGCTCGCCTTCCTGATCAAGGCCTGCGTCAAGGCGATGCAGCGTTACCCGGAATTCAACGCTTCGCTCGATGGCGACAACCTGGTGCTGAAGAAGTATTTCAACATCGGCTTCGCGGCTGACACGCCGAATGGCCTGGTCGTCCCGGTGGTCAAGAATGCCGACAAGAAGGGCGTTTTCGAGATCGCCAAGGAAACCGGCGAGCTGGCCAAGCAGGCCCGCGACGGCAAGCTGAAGCCGGCCGACATGTCCGGTGCCTGCTTCACGATTTCCAGCCTGGGCGGCATCGGCGGCACCTACTTCGCGCCGATCGTCAATGCCCCGGAAGTCGCCATCCTCGGCGTCAACAAATCGGCGATGAAGCCGGTGTGGGACGGTAAGCAATTCGTGCCGCGCCTGACCCTGCCGCTGTCGCTGACTGCCGACCATCGCGTGATCGACGGTGCGCTGGCCACCCGCTTCAACGTCTATGTCGCCGAACTGCTGGCCGACATGCGCCGCATGATCGTCTAAGGGGAATGAGCCATGAGTAATTTGGTTGAAGTGAAGGTTCCCGATATCGGCGACTTCTCCGACGTCCCGGTCATCGACCTTTTCGTCAAGGTCGGCGACACGATCAAGGTGGACGACGCCATCGCCACGCTGGAATCCGACAAGGCCACGATGGACGTGCCTTCCACGGTCGACGGCGTGATCAAGGAAGTTTTGGTCCAGCTCGGCTCGCGCGTCAGTGAAGGCGTGGTGCTGATCAAGGTCGAAGCAGGCGCTACCGCTGCCGCCGCGCCGGTTTCTGCCCCTGCGCCATCGTCGACCGCAGCCACCGCACCCGTTGCTGCACCGAGCGCCGCCAGCCATGGTGGCTCGGCCGATCTCGAATGCGAGATGCTGGTCCTCGGCGCCGGCCCCGGCGGCTATTCCGCCGCCTTCCGCTCGGCCGACCTCGGCATGAAGACGATCATCGTCGAGCGTTACGCCACGCTCGGTGGCGTCTGCCTCAACGTCGGCTGCATCCCGTCCAAGGCGCTGCTGCACGTCACCGAAATCATCGACGAAGCTAGCCATGCCAACGATCTGGGCGTCAGCTTCGCGGCGCCGCAAGTCGATATCGACAAGCTGCGTGCGCACAAGGAAAAGGTCGTCGGCAAGCTGACCGGCGGTCTGGCCGGCATGGCCAAGGGTCGCAAGGTCGAGATCGTGCGTGGTTACGGCCACTTCCTCGACCCGAACCACATCGAGGTGGAGGTCACCGACGGCACGGGTCAGGACAAGACCGGCAGCAAGAAGGTCATCAAGTTCCAGAAGTGCATCATCGCTGCCGGTTCGGCCGCCGTGCATCTGCCCTTCATCCCGCGCGACCCGCGCATCGTCGACTCGACCGGGGCGCTGGAATTGCGCTTCGTACCGGAAAAGATGCTGGTCATCGGCGGCGGCATCATTGGTCTGGAAATGGCTACGGTGTACTCGACGCTGGGCGCCAAGGTCGATGTCGTCGAAATGGCCGATGCGCTGATGCAGGGGCCGGACCGTGATCTGGTCAAGGTCTGGGAAAAGCAGAACCTGCACCGCTTCGACAAGATCATGCTGAAGACCAAGACCGTGGCGGTCGACGCCAAGGACGACGGGCTTTACGTGAAATTTGAAGGCGAAGGCGCCCCGACCGAAGCGGTCAAGTACGACATGATCCTGCAAGCCGCTGGCCGCGCGCCGAATGGCGGCAAGATCGGCGCCGACAAGGCGGGCGTGATTGTCACCGATCGCGGTTTTATTCCGGTCGACGCCCAGATGCGCACCAATGTGCCCCACATCTTTGCCATCGGCGATCTGGTCGGCCAACCCATGCTCGCCCACAAGGCCGTGCATGAAGCCCACGTTGCCGCCGAAGTCGCCGCCGGCCACAAGGCGGCCTTCGATGCGCAGGTCATTCCGGGTG
>JAKLLI010000013.1:0-3378 GCA_023150195.1 Azonexus sp. | reverse complement strand
TCCGGAAGTGGCCTGGGTCGGTTACACCGAGGCGCAGGCCAAAACCGAAGGGCGCAAGGTGGAAACGGCCAAGTTCCCCTGGGCCGCCTCTGGCCGCGCCATCGCCAACGGTGCCGACTACGGCTTCACCAAGCTGATTTTCGATGCGGAAACCCACCGCGTGATCGGCGGCGCCATCGTCGGTCCGTCCGCCGGCGACATGATCGGCGAAGTCTGTCTGGCCATCGAAATGGGCTGCGATGCCGTCGATATCGGCAAGACCATCCATCCTCATCCCACTCTGGGCGAAACCGTCGGCATGGCCGCCGAAGTCGCTCACGGCTCTTGCACGGACGTTCCACCGCCGCGCAAGAAGTAAAGGCCTCTGCGTTACGCTAAGCAATTAGCGTTCGGTTTGGGCGACGGTTCACACCGTCGCCCTTTTTTTACAGCAGCGGCAAACCCGTGTGTTCGCCGCGCTCGTACACCACGTTGGCCCGACCGACGATCAGCGGATCGAGATTACCGATACGCGCCATATCCTTGTTGGCGTAGGGCAATTTGTGCAGGATGTAACGCAGGGCATTCAGCCGAGCGCGCTTCTTGCAGTTGGACTTGATCACCGTCCACGGCGCATCGGCGGTATCGGTATGGAAGAACATCGCCTCTTTCGCCCGCGTGTAATCGTCCCATTTGTCCAGTGACGCCATATCAATCGGCGAAAGTTTCCACTGTTTGAGCGGATGCACCTTGCGCTCGCGGAATCGCCGGCGCTGCTCCTCCTGACTGACCGAGAACCAGAACTTGATCAGATGCGTGCCGTTGCGCACCAGCATGCGTTCGAACTCCGGGCACTGGCGGACGAACTCCGCATATTCCTGATCCGAGCAAAAACCCATGACCCGCTCGACGCCGGCACGGTTGTACCAGGAACGGTCGAAGAGCACGATCTCGCCATTCGTTGGCAGATGCTGCACATAGCGCTGGAAATACCACTGGCCGCGCTCGGTTTCGGAAGGTTTTTCCAAGGCCACCACCCGCGCACCGCGAGGATTCAAATGTTCCATGAAGCGCTTGATCGTGCCGCCCTTGCCGGCCGCATCCCGTCCCTCGAACAGAATCACCACCTTCTGGCCGGTTTCCTTGACCCAGGCCTGCAGTTTGAGCAATTCCACCTGCAGCCGGTATTTCTGGCGCTCGTAATTGCGCCGCTGCATCAAATTCTTGTAGGGGTACCCGCCTTCGCGCCAGCCCTTGGTCAGTTCTTCATCGGGATTGACGATCAGGTCATCGGCCGCAATGCGCTGCTGCTTGAGCAGACTTTTCAGGAGGGCTTGTGACTCCTCCGGCGGCGAGTTGGCGAGGATGTCTCGCATCGCGGCCATTTTCTTTTCCTGAGCGGCGTCGACCGCCGCATGAACAGAAAAGCCTTCAATACCGCCCTCGGTCATCACGGGCGGCACATCTCCCTTGGCCGTTAGCCGCTGACGCGGCGCGCGCGTGGTTTTTCGGGTTGGCACCGCCGGCTGAGCGACTGCATTCTTTTTGGTCGTGACCATCTTGTCCCCTTTGTTGCTATCACAAAGGAGACATTTCACGCCAATGCGAGGCGCTTGTCTACCCGAGCAATTCCACAGGAAGCATGGCACGCAACACCGTCTGCGTTTCGCCCCGGCGCAGGCGATTGCTCAACCACCACAAGGCGCCCTTCTTGATGCTCCAGTCCGCCTCCTGACCAGCGAGCAGCAAGGAGGCCAGACGACCCAGCGAGGGTTGGTGGCCAACCACCAGCACGGAACCGGCCGCATCGGGCCAGCCGGTTGCGGCAATCAATTCCGAAACACAGGCATCCGGGCCGATTTTGCGATGGGTTTCGTACGGCAGCTTCAGTGCCTGTGCGGTCTGTTGGGTACGAATGGACGGGCTGACAATGATGCGCAGATCCTTGGGCTGATGTTCGCGGATCCAGGCGCCCATCAATCGGGCCTGCCGCTCGCCACGCTCGGTCAAGCGCCGCTTGAGATCATCTTCGCCCTCTTCGGCTTCTGCATGCCGCCACAACAACAAATCCATCACGACCTCCCGGAAAATGCAAAGTATGCGCCGGGGATGTTACCGAAACATGTCAGTCTTCACGGCTTCGGCTACCATGGTTGTCAGGGTTTCAAGACCCAGTTTTGGGGAAAACCACGGGCAATTGCTGAATACCAGGAAGAGGGTGCAGCATGAACGGCAAAGACCGCTTTTCGATACCGATCCGACCCGCCATGGCGCCTTTCGGCATTGCACTGAGCCTGCTCCTGTCTGCGTGCGCGAATGTGGCTTTCGACCCGGGATCCACGCGGCTTGAAGAGAAAGCGCTGGTCTTTGGCCGCATCCAGCTCGATCTCGATGGCGAAACCAGCATCATTTCAGTGCTCTCCAGCCCCGTCGTGATTCGTGACATCGAAACCGGTAAGGAACCAGGACTGATCACACAAGCTTTCGAAAAAGACGGCCGTTTCCACTGGGCGTTACCCCCTGGCCGTTACCAGCTCAGCATGGTGCTGCATCGCTACACCGATGGTGTGCAATCCTATTCGTTCAATCTGGATAAAGCGGGCACTGCGTATTACTTCGGTGATTTGACCCTGCACGGAAAAGGCGCTTTGACACCTTGGGCGGTGCCAATCTCCGCGAGATCCGGCCGGAATTCTCGGATCGTTTCCGGGAAGATTCGGACGAACTCATTCGACGAAACCCCCAACTGAATCCGCAAGCGATCGAAAAGCTAACGCTGCTCGATATGACCCAGGCAACGAATCGCGGGGCGGCGTACAGCGATGCGCTGACTGGCAAGAAGCCCTGTTGCGCCAGCCTCGCCGAGCTTCCCTACCAAGCCCTCAGGATGGGCGAATCCGCTTCCGTAAAGATCGACCGCGACAGCCAGGTATTCGATTTTCCGCAGGGGCGCAGCCGCTTCGCTGCGTGGCAGTTGCCATCTCGATCCGCGACACCTTACGCCATCGCCCTGCGCAGCAATGTCACGCCGGGCAACATGCCGGGTGTCGGACAGCTCTACATCTTCTCTCCCGCCATCATGCTGCTTGATGAAAATTTCAAGGTGCTTGCGCAGCAGGAGCATGGACTTTTCGTCCCCGTTCCTGCTTCGGCATTCCCTCCCCGCAGCGCGTCATTGCAGGCGAAAATCGAGTCATCCCAAATTCCCGCAAGCGCACGCTATCTGATCGCCTATACGACGCGCTCGATCATTGAAAAGCGCTGGCATACGACCGCACCGGGTTTCATTCCCATTGCCGGCGGCGTGTTGCCGAGCGGCGGCTATATTTCGCTGAATATGGAACCGGCCATTTCCGGTGAAATCGAGATTACGCTGTCGGAAAACTAGCGGAAGCCTGC
>JAKLLI010000398.1:1937-2954 GCA_023150195.1 Azonexus sp. | reverse complement strand
GGCTGAAGAGCGCGATGATGGCTTGCGCGAAAAAATGGTTGCGGTTAACCGTGTCACCAAGGTTGTTAAAGGTGGCCGCATTCTCGGCTTCGCAGCGCTGACGGTTGTTGGCGATGGCGACGGCGGTATCGGCATGGGCAAGGGCAAGTCCCGTGAAGTGCCGGTGGCTGTGCAGAAGGCAATGGAAGAGGCGCGTCGCAAGATGGCCAAGGTCAGCTTGAAGAATGGCACTGTTCATCACACGGTCATGGGCCGTCATGGTGCAACAACCGTGATGATACAGCCGGCGCCCGAAGGTACCGGCATCATCGCCGGCGGTGCAATGCGCGCCGTTTTCGAAGTGGTCGGTGTCACCAACGTGGTGGCCAAGGCTCACGGTTCGACCAATCCTTACAACATCGTGCGTGCCACCATCGACGGTCTGTCGATGGTTAATACGCCGTCCGAAATCGCCGCCAAGCGCGGTCTTTCGGTCGACCAGATCCTGGGGTAAGAAATGGCTGACAAGAAAATCAAAGTGACGCTCGTCAAGAGCATCATCGGTACGAAGCAGGACCACCGCGCTACCGTGCGCGGTCTGGGTCTGCGTAAATTGAACAGCTCTGCTGAACTGATCGACACGCCGTCTGTACGCGGCATGATCCAGAAGGTTCAGTATCTCGTTAAGGTTGAGGGTTGATCATGCGCCTGAATACGATTAAGCCTGCAGAAGGCGCCAAAAAGGCGGCGAAGCGAGTTGGTCGCGGCATCGGTTCTGGCCTCGGCAAGACCTGTGGTCGTGGCCACAAGGGTCAAAAGTCCCGCTCTGGCGGCTTCCACAAGGTTGGTTTCGAAGGCGGTCAAATGCCTTTGCAACGTCGTCTGCCGAAGCGTGGCTTCAACTCGCTGACCCGTGCTCGCAATTACGAGGTGCGCCTTGCGGATCTGGAGCGTCTGCCCGTCGAGGATATCGATTTGTTGGCATTGCAAGTCGCCGGCATTGTGCCGGGCGACGCGCTGTCCGCGAAGGTAATCCTG
>JAKLLI010000398.1:0-1909 GCA_023150195.1 Azonexus sp. | reverse complement strand
AGGGTGCCAAGGCTGCGATCGAAGCCGTTGGCGGCTCGGTCGGCGAGTAATTTAGGGAAAGGTTAGAACGTTGGCTGCAAATCCGAACACGGTAGGCAAAGGCGGGAAATTTGGCGATCTCAAGCGTCGCCTCTGGTTCCTGCTTGGCGCCCTTGTCGTTTATCGCATTGGCGCACATATTCCGGTGCCCGGAATTGATCCCAGCGTTCTTTCCGAACTCTTTAATTCGCAGAAGGGCGGCATCCTGGGCATGTTCAACATGTTCTCGGGTGGCGCTCTCTCTCGCTTTACGATCTTCGCTCTGGGGATCATGCCTTACATTTCCGCATCGATCATCATGCAGTTGATGAGCGTTGCCAGCCCCCAACTCGAAGCCTTGAAGAAGGAAGGCGAGGCTGGGCGTCGGAAAATTACCCAATACACGCGCTACGGTACCGTGGTGCTGGCGCTGTTTCAGGGGGTCGGTATTGCGATCGCACTGGAAGCGCAACCCGGATTGGTCAATGACCCCGGTTTCCTTTTCCGTTTGACGACGGTGTCGACACTGTTGACCGGCACCATGTTCCTGATGTGGCTTGGTGAACAGATTACAGAGCGCGGCCTTGGGAACGGTATTTCTATCATCATTTTCGCAGGTATTGCTGCGGGGCTGCCTACAGCGATCGGTGGCTTGCTCGAATTGGTGCGTACCGGAGCCATGCATCCGCTGAGCGCCATCATCATTTCGATTCTGGTGGTGCTGGTGACTGCATTTGTCGTGTTTGTCGAACGCGGTCAACGCAAGATTCTGGTGAATTACGCAAAGCGCCAGGTGGGCAACAAGATCTATGGCGGCCAGAGTTCGCATTTGCCGTTGAAGCTCAATATGTCTGGCGTGATTCCGCCGATTTTCGCTTCGTCCATCATCCTGTTTCCGGCAACGGCGGCTGGTTGGTTTGGCTCCAGTGAGTCGATGACCTGGCTGAAAGACATTGCCGCAACCTTGTCGCCGGGGCAGCCGATTTACGTCATGCTTTACGCTGCCGCCATCGTCTTTTTCTGTTTCTTCTATACCGCGCTGGTTTTCAATTCCAAGGAAACCGCCGACAACCTCAAGAAGAGCGGTGCCTTCGTTCCCGGCATTCGTCCTGGTGAGCAAACGGCACGTTACATCGACAAGATTCTGATGCGCTTGACCTTGATCGGCGCTGCTTACATCACACTGGTTTGCTTGCTGCCCGAGTTCCTGATTCTGAAGTGGAACGTGCCTTTCTACTTCGGCGGTACCTCGCTGTTGATCATTGTCGTCGTGACCATGGATTTTATGTCCCAGGTACAGGCGTATGTGATGTCCCATCAATATGAAAGTCTCTTGAAGAAAGCAAACTTCAAGGGTGCACCAATGATCAAGTAAGTGTATGGCGAAAGAAGACTACATCGAGATGCAGGGCGAGGTCGTTGAGAATCTCCCTAACGCAACTTTCAAAGTCAAGTTGGAAAACGGGCACATCGTGCACGGGTTTATTTCCGGGAAAATGCGGATGCACTATATCCGCATCCTTCCCGGTGACAAAGTCACCGTGCAATTGACCCCTTACGATTTAAGCAAAGCCCGGATCGTTTTCCGGGCGAAGTAAAAGTTCTCTACGCAATAACCGCAGGGCAAGGAATCACGGCTGCTTCCAAGCTCTCGCAGACGAGGAGTAAAACATGAAAGTTCAACCTTCAGTGAAGCGCGTATGCCGCAATTGCAAGGTGATCCGTCGCAAGGGCGTTGTTCGCGTCATTTGCAAGGATCCCCGTCACAAGCAGCGGCAGGGTTAATCCTGACGAATTCGGCATTCGTTAATTTTCGAAATATTGGAGTGAGTCAATGGCCCGTATTGCAGGGGTAAACATTCCGAACCATCAGCATGCTTCGATCGCCCTT
>JAKLLI010000397.1 GCA_023150195.1 Azonexus sp. | reverse complement strand
CGGTCCACCTTGTTCACCAGCACGATCGGACGCAGGCCCAGCGCCAGCGCCTTCTTGGTCACGAAACGGGTTTGCGGCATCGGGCCTTCGGCGGCATCCACCAGCAGCACCACACCATCCACCATGCCCAGTACGCGTTCGACTTCACCGCCGAAATCCGCGTGGCCCGGGGTGTCGACGATGTTGATATGTACGCCTTCGTATTCCACCGCCGTGTTCTTGGACAGAATCGTGATGCCGCGTTCCTTTTCCAGGTCGTTGGAATCCATGACGCACTCGACCAGTTGCTGGTGCGCGGCAAACGTGCCGGATTGGCGGAGCAGTTGGTCAACCAGCGTGGTCTTGCCGTGGTCAACGTGAGCAATGATGGCGATGTTGCGAATCGGACGAAGGGACATGGGAGCGGAATTAGCCAGAAAAATCAAAGGCGCGATTCTAGCATCCCATGCTGCGCCGCAGCATCAAAAGCCTGAAAATGAATCAAAATTTTTCCCGATTGTTGCGGCGATTTCTTATCCTTCCGCCAACGATTTCAATGAAAGCGCCTCATGCGTCGTACGCTCTTGATATTTTTACTGGTGCTGGCTCCGCTGTCTCTCGCTCATGCGGGATGGCGCGACCGCGAAAGCACCGCGGCAACGGTTTCGGTCGACCTGCCGCAGGACGGAAAAACCCGGCGTTTTGTGCTGTACGTTCCCCCAACGCTGAATCGCGCCCACCCTGCACCGCTCATCCTCGCCTTTCACGGCGGTGGGGGGCACGCCGAGATGATGGCCGACGATGAACGCTATGGGCTGATCCGGGCTGCGCAGCAAAACGGATTTATCGTCGCCTTTCCGAATGGCTTCAGCCGGCTTCCCCGAGGCCGACTTGCCACCTGGAATGCCGGTGGATGCTGTGGCAGCGCCCGCGACAGCGGTAGCGACGACGTGGGTTTCAGCCGCGCCGTCGTTGCCGATATTTCCCGAAAACTTGTGGTCGACCGCCAGCGTATCTTCGCAATCGGGATGTCCAATGGGGGCATGATGGCGTATCGACTGGCCTGCGAAGCCGCCGACCTGTTTCGCGCCGTGGCCGCCGTTGCCGGGACCGAAGCCCTGGCTCATTGCCACCCTGTTCGTCCAATTTCTATCCTGCACATTCACGCGCAGAACGATGATCACGTGCTATTCAACGGCGGCGCCGGGCCGGCGGCCTTTCGCGACGCCGATAAGGTCATGAATTTTGTGTCGGCGCCTGAAACCATTCAGCGCTGGACGAAGCGAAACGGCTGTCAATTGCCACTGCAACACACCCTCACCCGCCCCGATGCCTGGTGCGATACCTATACCGGCTGTCGCGAAGGGACTCAGGTGCAGTTGTGCGTCACGGCGGATGGCGGTCATTCCTGGCCCGGTGCAAGGGTAGTGAGGCGCGGCAAGGAAGACGCTTCGCAAGCACTGGATGCCAATGAAACGATCTGGAGATTTTTTTCGGGAACCGGTCGCCGCTGAGGGCCACTCCGCGGCTTAAAACCGCCAGCGGTTAACCGATGTCACGACATCACACTCAGGGTGCTGCCACTAAAAATGCTTGGCGTTTTTCGCCAGATCCATCTCCACGCGGTCGACCAGCCAGGCGGGGTTGTTTTTCTCTTTTGGGGTACGTGCCAAACGGGACCACGGCTGCGGCAAGCAGCGTCTTTCCATTTGCGCCAGCGGCATGGCCGCAAGGTCGCCACGACCGCAGAGGTGCAGCATGGCGGCGAAATAGTTGCAGAGCTCTTCATCGTACACGTCGTGCCCGCCTGGCGTTTGCAGTAAGGTGTCGTACCAGGCATCGACAATTTCCTGCTGGACCTTGGGCATCTGGCAATATTCCGCCGGTGGGATGTCGTGGCGTTGCTGCGTGAGCAGTGCCAGTTCCAGGTGGGCATGCATGATCAACGC
>JAKLLI010000396.1 GCA_023150195.1 Azonexus sp. | reverse complement strand
CCCGCTGTTCCCGGATGGTTTCTATAACGAAGTGCAGGTTGTTGCGACCGTCATGTCCCTGAATCCGGAAATCGATTCCGACATTCCTGCCATGATCGGTGCTTCCGCTGCGCTGGCAATTTCCGGTATCCCGTTCTCCGGCCCGATCGGTGCCGCCCGCGTTGGCTACATCAATGGTCAGTACGTCCTGTGCCCGACCCTGAGCCAACTCAAGGACAGCCAGATGGATCTGGTGGTGGCCGGTACGGAAGCCGCCGTGCTGATGGTCGAATCCGAAGCCCAGGAACTGCCGGAAGACGTGATGCTTGGCGCCGTGGTGTTCGGTCATACCGAAATGCAGAAGGCCATCAACGCCATCAACGAGTTGGTCGAAGAAGCTGGCAAGCCGGAATGGGACTGGCAGGCGCCAGCTAAGGACGAAGCGCTGGTCGCCCGTCTCAAGGACATCTGTGTGGCCAAGCTGGAAGCCGCTTACAACATCACCGTCAAGCAAACTCGTAGCCAGGCCATCAAGGAATTGCGTGCCGAAGCCGTTGCTGCGTTGTGCCAGGGTGAAGGTGCGCCGGATGAAAACACTGTCGGCAACCTGTTCCATGAACTGGAAGCGGAAATCGTTCGTGGCCGTATCCTGAGCGGCGCACCGCGTATCGACGGTCGCGACACGCGCACGGTACGCCCGATCACCATGCGTTCCGGCGTCCTGCCGCGCACCCATGGCTCGGCGCTGTTTACCCGTGGCGAAACCCAGGCACTGGCTGTGGCCACGCTGGGCACCAATCGCGACGAGCAGATCATCGACGCGCTGGCTGGCGAATACCGCGATCGCTTCATGCTGCACTACAACATGCCCCCGTACGCGACCGGCGAATGCGGCCGTGTTGGTACGCCGAAGCGTCGTGAAATCGGTCATGGTCGCCTGGCCAAGCGCGCGCTGCTGGCTGTGCTGCCGAAGCCGGAAGATTTCTCCTACTCGATGCGTGTTGTTTCCGAAATTACCGAATCCAACGGTTCTTCCTCGATGGCTTCCGTGTGCGGCGGCTGTCTGGCGCTGATGGATGCTGGCGTGCCGCTCAAGGCGCATGTGGCCGGGATCGCCATGGGCCTGATCAAGGACGGCAACCGTTTCGCCGTGCTGACGGACATTCTCGGTGATGAAGACCATCTGGGTGA
This sequence comes from Azonexus sp., assembly GCA_023150195.1. Lineage (GTDB taxonomy): Bacteria > Pseudomonadota > Gammaproteobacteria > Burkholderiales > Rhodocyclaceae > Azonexus. Next base: position 759 of record JAKLLI010000396.1, on the reverse strand, counting down.
CATGGACTTCAAGGTGGCCGGTTCCACGACCGGTATCACCGCACTGCAGATGGATATCAAGATTCAGGGCATCACCAAGGAAATCATGCAGGTCGCACTGGCCCAGGCCAAGGAAGCCCGCATGCACATCCTCGGCTTGATGCAGGCTTCCGCCTCCGGTCCGCGTGAAGAAATGTCCGCTTATGCACCGCGTCTCTATACCTTCAAGATCAACCCCGAAAAGATTCGTGACGTGATCGGCAAGGGCGGCGCCGTCATTCGCGCGCTGACCGAAGAAACCGGCACCACGATCGACATTCAGGACGACGGCACGATTACCATTGCCGCCACTTCCGGAGAAGCGGCGGCTGCCGCCCGTGCGCGTATTGATGCGATTACGGCGGAAGTCGAGATCGGCAAGATCTACGAAGGTACCGTGTTGAAGATTCTCGACTTCGGCGCCATCGTTTCCGTGCTGCCGGGCAAGGACGGTCTTCTGCACATTTCGCAGATCGCTCAGGAGCGTGTGAACAAGGTTGAGGACTACGTCAAGGAAGGTCAGGTCGTGCGCGTCAAAGTGCTGGAGACCGATGACCGTGGTCGCGTCAAGCTGTCGATGAAGGCAGTGGCTGCCGAAGAGGGTGCTGCGCAACAACAGCAGCAACAGCAGCAGTAATCAGGACTGCTTTGATGGTGAGAATTCGGGGGGCTGCGGCCCCCCGTTTTTTTTGTCTGGTGTGCGGTCGACCGCTGAAGACAACAAAAAACCACCCGGCGGGT
>JAKLLI010000395.1 GCA_023150195.1 Azonexus sp. | reverse complement strand
CCGTCGCGCCATGCCGCCATTTGCTTGAGCACGGCATTGACGATCCAGTCACCCAGCCGGTCGATCAAGAGCGCATCCTCCGCCACGCCAATGAACAGATCAGGAGGCACAAAACCGCGCACCGGATGAATCCAGCGCACCAGCGCTTCCAGGCCGACCAGACGCTCCGAGGTGCAGCCGATCTTGGGCTGGAAGGCCATGCGGAAGCCTTCACCCGTAACCAGCGCCTGACGCAATTCGCTTTCCAGATTCGCCCGCAACTGGGTTTTCTGATTCAGTTCGTCGGTAAAGAACTGGTAACGGTTACGGCCCAAGCTCTTGGCGTGATACATCGCCATGTCGGCATTTTTGACGAGATCGGATTCGTTATCGGCATCTTCCGGGAAAAGCGAAATCCCCATCGAAATCTGCGGCAAAAATTCCTTGCCCACCAGTTGCACCGGCTCCGAGACCGCTGCCATGATGCGTTCACAAATCACCCGCAGGCCGCCAGTATCAGCAAAACCATCAATGATGATCAGGAATTCGTCGCCGCCCTGACGGCACAAGGTGTCTTCTTCACGAACACAACGCTTGATGCGGTTTGAAATCTCACGCAGCAACTGATCCCCAACCTCATGACCAAAGGAATCGTTGATCAGCTTGAAGCGATCGAGGTCAATGAAAATCACCGCCACCCGGCTTTCGCTGCGCGCCGCCTTGCGCAAGGCCTGCCCGAGCCGGTCGGAGAAGAGTAGACGGTTCGCCAGGCCGGTCAGGCTGTCGTGGTAGGCCAGGTGTTCAATCTGCGCCTGCTGTTCGCGCTCCACGCTCACATCCAGCGACATCCCGAGATAATGCGTGACCTCACCCTGATCGTTGGCCAGCTGCTGGATCAGCAGTCGCTTGGGATAGACCTCGCCATTCTTGCGCCGGTCCCAGACCTCGCCCTGCCAACTGCCCTTGTTCTTCAAGGCCGCCCACATGTCGCGGAAGAACTGGGCATCGTGACGATCCGAGCGCAGGATGTTGGGCGTCTTGCCCGCCGCATCCGCCAGGGCGTAGCCCGTACTCTGCTCAAACATCTCGTTCACGAACACGATGTGCTGCTCGGCATCGGTGATCACGATGGAAATGGGGGCCACCTGCATGACCTGCTGTGCCAGATGCAGCGCCTGCTCGGCTTCCCAATGCTCAAAGGCGGCCAGCACACGCGCCACCTGTTCGCCAAGACTCACCGCAAAGGCCTCCTCTTCTGCGGTCCACTCGCGCGGCACGCCCGGATTCTCCAGACAGAGAACCCCCAGCACCGGCCGATGGCACCAGATAGGGTACCGCCAGTTCGCAGGAAGCCGGATGCGTCACGGCATCGCGGATGGACAGCATGCGCCCCTCGTGCAAGGCGGCGAAATAGCCGGGAAAGTCCTTGGCCAGCAATTCCGGCGTCCCTGCGGGCTGCACTCCGGCGCAGTTCGTACAGCAACGGCGTACCAGACGCCCATCGCCTTCGCTCAACCAGATTGACGCATGCACTGCCAGCACATTGGCAGACAAGGTGCAGATTTCCTGCAAGGCACCGGAGAGATCCCCCCGCGCGGCCAGCGTACTGTGCGCCAGATCCAGCAGCACGCGATCAAAGCGTGCACGCGCCTCGCGCCGCACTTCATTGAGCAGTTGCCGACGCCCCACCAGATTATTGACCCGCGCCACCAGCTCCTGCCGGGAAACCGGCTTGGCCACGTAGTCATTGACCCCCAGATGAAAGAGATTGATTCGGCGCACCACGTCGTCAAACGCACTCAAGGCGAGGATGGGGGTATCCCCTTTGGCGCCGGGCAGGCGCCGGATGCGGTTGGTCAGCGCCAGCCCGCTCATGCCTTCGCCCAGATTGATATCGGTCACGACCAGTTCGTAGTCGTTCGCCAGAAAGGCTTGCCATGCGGCCTCCCCCGAGTCGAACCAGTCCACGCTCAGACCGCGCACGGCAAGTTGCTCTTTCAGCAACCCGGCCTGGGCCAACGAATCTTCGACATAGAGAATCTTGCCAGCGAAGGGGCGGTTGAATTCCTGAAAACGGGTGATGAAAATTAGCAATTCCTCGATGGACTGCTTGTGAAACACCTCGGTAATCCCGCGATTGAGCGCCTCCTCGGTAAGTCCTGGCGTGGCATCCGCAGTCAACAGGATCAGGGGCACAAACGCATGGGCCGGCAGAGCGCGAATTTTTTCCGCCAGATCCAGACCATCGGCGTCGGGCAGATGGCGGGTCACGCAGATGAAATCAAATTCCCCGGTCTCAAGCGCCGCCAGCCCGGCCGCCGCCGTCGCCACCGACGTCAGGTCGATCGCGCGCTCGGCCGCAGCCTGGACCAGAATTGCCTGAAACACCCGGTTTTGCTCGATCAGGAGGATTTTCATTGCATGAAAAAATTCAGCGGGAAATCATGGGCATGACTGTACTACAACCCTGAGCCCGACATTGTCATTCCTTGGCACGGCGGATCGCCAAGGCCCGCTCGTACAGTGCATTCTTGTGCGCCCCCGTGATTGCCGCCGCCAGCTTGCTGGCCTGCTTGACCGGCAGATCTTCGGCGAGCAACAACGCGAGCACGCGCTCACCCTCAGCCATGTCATCGCCAGCAGGCGCCCCCGAGACCATCAACACGAACTCGCCTCGCTGCCGATTCGCGTCCTCCTGCAACCAGGCCAGGGCTGCGCTCAACGGGCCACTGTGGATGGTTTCGAAGAGCTTGGTCAGTTCCCGCGCAATGACCAGCGTGCGCTCGCCCAGCACCTCGGCCAGCGCGGCCACCGTTTCCAGAATGCGGTGTGGCGCCTCGTAAAACACCAGCGCATGCGGCGTGTCGCGCAGCGCCTGCAGCGCCTGCTGACGCTGCCCCCCTTTGGCCGGGAGAAAGCCGTAGAACAGAAAATGCTCATCCGTCAGCCCGGATACCGACAAGGCCGTCACCGCCGCACACGGACCAGGCAGGGGCACCACCCGGCAACCTGCCTCACGCACCGCCGCCACGACCCGGGCGCCAGGGTCAGAGATACCAGGCGTCCCGGCGTCCGAAATCAGTGCCACCGATTCGCCAGCCTGCAATTTTTCGATGATGCGCGCGGCCGCTGCCTGTTCATTGTGCTGATGCGCCGGCAACAGGCGCGCCGACGAGCCGAGGTGCTTGAGCAGGGGCGCGCTGTGCCGCGTATCTTCCGCCGCCACCCAGGCCACACTGCCCAGCACCGT
>JAKLLI010000394.1:1342-3284 GCA_023150195.1 Azonexus sp. | reverse complement strand
CCACGATTTTTACCGTCATGTCCCGACTGGCGGCCGAGTGCGGCGCGATCAACCTGTCGCAAGGTTTTCCCGATTTTCAGGCAGAGCCCGCGCTGTTTGATGCTATGCACCGTCATATGCTGGCCGGCCACAACCAGTACGCACCCATGGCGGGGCTGCTGCCCTTGCGGCAGGCCATTGTGGACAAAGTGGGCCGGCTTTATGGCGCCGCCTACGATATCGAGGACGAGGTGACGGTGACGGCCGGTGCGACGCAGGCCATTTTTACGGCGATTGCGGCTTTCGTCCGGCCCGGGGATGAGGTCATCGTGTTTGAACCGGTGTACGACAGCTATGTGCCGGCCATTGAAACGGTGGGTGGCAAAGCGGTTTTTGCCCAGTTGCGCTTTCCCGATTACGCACCGGACTGGGCGCAGGTGGCTGCGCTGGTCACGGCGAAGACGCGGATGATCATCCTCAATTCACCCCATAATCCGACCGGCAGTCTGCTGACCGCGGTCGACCTGGAAACGTTGGCAGAAATCGTTCGTGGCACCGACATCGTGATTTTGTCGGATGAGGTGTATGAGCACATCGTGTTTGATGCTCAGGCCCATGCCAGCCTCTGTGCGTCGACTGAGCTGGCGCCGCGCACGATCGTGGTTTCCAGTTTTGGCAAAACCTTTCACATCACCGGCTGGAAAATCGGCTATGTGGTCGGGCCGGCGGCCTTGATGGCGGAATTCCGGAAAATTCACCAATTCAATGTGTTTACCGTGCACGCGCCTTCGCAACTGGCGCTGGCGGATTATCTGCAAACGCCATCCCGCTATCTGGGGCTGGCGGCGTTTTATCAGGAAAAGCGCGACCGTTTCCGCGCCTTGATGGCCGACACGCCGTTTGAACTGCTGCCCTGCGCCGGCACCTATTTTCAGTTGGCGCGTTACGGGCATTTTTCCGACTTGCCGGATCGCCAGTTTGCCGAATGGCTGACGCGAGAGGTCGGCGTCGCGGTCATTCCCGTTTCGGTTTTCAGTGCCTCGGGGCAGGATGACAAAGTGGTGCGTTTTTGCTTTGCCAAGCGTGACGAAACGCTACGCGAGGCGGCTGACCGTCTGTGTAAATTTTTTGTGAAGCTGTGTTGATTTATGAAAACCCGCTTGACGCTGTTTTGGCGCTCACCAAATAATCGCCGCCATTCATTACTTAACGCGGGGAAACAGTCATGAGCATGCTTCAGGAATTCAAGGAATTTGCGGTCAAGGGCAATGCGATGGATCTCGCGGTGGGTGTGATCATCGGCGGCGCGTTTGGCAAGATCGTCGATTCGATTGTTGGCGATCTGATCATGCCGCTGGTGGGTCGAATCATCGGTAACCTCGATTTTTCCAATCTGTTCGTGGTGCTGGGTAATAATCCGAACAATCTGACGACCCTGGCTGAACTGAAGAAGGCCGGCATTGCCGTGTTTGCCTACGGTAATTTCCTGACCATCCTGGTCAATTTCATCATTCTGGCCTTCATCATTTTCATGATGGTCAAACAGATGAACCGCCTGCGCAAACCCGAAGCGCCGGCCCCGGCACCGGAGGCGCCGCCGACCCCGGAAGATGTGTTGCTGTTGCGTGAAATCCGCGATTCGCTGAAGCGTTAACGCGCTGTCCAGCTGGACCGCCAAGCCGCCGTTCTGGCGGCTTGTTTTTTTGTAGCCTCAGTCGGCAGTGCTCACCCCGAGCGTATAATTCATCGGTATTTTTTTGCGTGACTGTCCATGTCCCATCGGGAAAATCCTAGCGGCTCATTGAGTGACCCCAGCGATTGGGGCGAAGCGACGTGGACCGATTCCACCATTTTCGGTCTCGGTTCGTATCGCGGCTCGAATTTCCTCGACCATCCCGATCTGGATCTGGCCGATTTGCCCATGGATGAAAGCCGCCTGCGTCTGGCGGCCAGCGTGTTTTCG
>JAKLLI010000394.1:0-1305 GCA_023150195.1 Azonexus sp. | reverse complement strand
TGGATGAAAGCCGCCTGCGTCTGGCGGCCAGCGTGTTTTCGAATGCCCACGACGGGATCATGATCACCGATCATCAGGGGCGCATTCTCGATGTGAACCGGGCCTATGCGCGGTTGACGGGTTTTGCCCCTGAGGAGGTCATCGGGCGCAATCCGAATATCCTCAAATCCGGCATGCATACGCCCGAGTTCTATGCCGGGATGTGGCGGGCGCTGGCCGAATTTGGCGTCTGGCGCGGGGAAATCATCAACCGGCGCAAGAATGGGGATTTATTCACCCAACTGGCGTCCATCAGTGCCGTGCGCGATGCGGCCGGCCAACTGACGCATTACGTCGCGACCTACACCGATATTTCTGCGCTCAAGGAAAGTCAGCAGAAGCTCGAACATCTCGCCTATCACGATGCCCTGACCGGCCTGCCCAATCGCGTCCTGCTCGGGGATCGCATCCAGCAGGCGCTGGCTCAGGCAAGACGTAACAAGCGCGTGGTGGCGGTGTGCTTTATGGATCTGGATGATTTCAAGCCGGTCAACGACACCTTCGGCCATCTGGTCGGGGATCAGCTGTTGATCGAAGTGGCCAAGCGCCTCAAGGAGTCGGTGCGCGAGGCCGATACGGTCGCCCGCCTGGGTGGCGATGAATTTGCCCTGCTTCTTGGCAGCCTCGACAGTGCGCAAGAGGGGCGGGAGGTGCTGGGCCGTCTGCTGACGCGAATTGCCCAACCATATACGGTCGACCGCGGCATTGCGCGCATTTCGGCCAGTATTGGCTATACCCTGGTGCCCGGCGACGAGGGCGATCCCGATACCTTGTTGCGCCATGCCGATCAGGCCATGTACCTAGCCAAGCAGGGCGGCCGCAATCGGGTGGTGTTGTACGATATTCAGCAGGATCAGCGTTCGCGCAGCCTGCGCGAAAATCTGCTGCGGATCAAGGCGGCCTTTGCCGAAGGTGAGTTCTGTCTTTATTACCAGCCCAAGGTCGATATGCGCCGGGGCAAAGTGGTGGGCCTGGAAGCCTTGATCCGCTGGCGTCATCCGGACGAAGGCTTGCTGCTGCCGGCGGATTTCCTGTTTGAGTTGAGCAGTGATCCGATTCTCGTCGACATTGGCGAATGGGCCATCCGCACGGCCTTGAGTCAGATGCGTGAATGGCAGAAGGCTGGGTTGTCGACGACGGTCAGCGTGAATATTGCTGGCAGTCATTTGCTGCATCCGGAATTTTCCTCGCGCCTGGCTGCCACGCTGGCAGACTTTCCTGAGGTGGCGCCACATTATCTGGAACTGGAGATTCTCGAGGCGGCTG
>JAKLLI010000393.1:1037-2986 GCA_023150195.1 Azonexus sp. | reverse complement strand
CGGCTTGATGCCGACCAACTCGCTTTCGCTGAAGCCCGTCATGCGGCAGAAGGCCGCATTGACGAAAGTAATGCGGCCTTCCAGATCGATGGCGCGCAGCCCCGTAATCACCGAATTGGACATGGCCTGACGGAAGGCGTAAGCCGCGCGCAGTTGTTCTTCCGTGTCGGCTCGGTGTCTGGCGTGGCGTCGAAGCTGGATCAGGGTAATCGTGGCAATCAGGGTCAGGACGATGATCAGCGTTGCCGGCAGGTAAGGTAGCCAGACCGCGCCGCTACGGTAGGCGATGATATCCAGCCCAAGCCGGTTGTTAGGCAAATCGATAGAGAAGGAACCGGAGATTTTGCGTTCGGTGGGTTTGACTGAAGAGTTGCGGAACACTTCCCGATTGGCGTCGTCGAGCACCGTCAGGTGATAGCGGGTGGTGAATACTGCCGGCAGGGCGACGCGCAGCAGGGTTTCCAGGCTCTGCAAGGCGATGAAGGCACCGACATCGGCGCTGCCACGTTGGACGGGGACGATGATGTCGTGTGCTGGTCGACCGAGCGCATTCTGGTAATCGGTGGATACCACCTCATGGCGAGTGCGCAGCGCCATTTGCAATGCCGTCAGTCGTTTGCCGGTGAGTTGTTCGCCGACGAAGGCGGCGGTCGATTCGTTGGGGCCGACCCATTCCACTTTGCCATCGGTGTCCACCCAGATGATGGCTTCAATTTCCGGCATGTCACGCACGTAACGTCCCGCCTTGATCTGAAACGCCTCGTAATCGAGTTGGCGGAATTCATGTTCGTGCCCCAGTTCGCTGAGGAAATCGAGGTGGTTGTGCAGTCGTCCTTCCAGCGTACGCTCGGCCCAGTGCATGTCGCCTTCGAGCGCCGAGCGGGCGGTATCCTGTTCCCGCCATTGCAGCAAGGCGGTCACGATCAGCATGGCGAGGGCAAAAATGCCGATGGCCAGGTATGGGGCCTGCCACAGCCAATTGGGCCGTGGCGCGGGAGGAGGCGGTGCGGGAAACATGCCTTGATTCTTCGTTGACCGCGGTCAGCCTGCCATTGGGACTTACCCTAGGTTAGCGGTTGTGCTCAGGCCAGCAGGAGATGGCCCAAGGTGCGCAGGGCAATGCCTACGCAGGCGCCGTAGGCTGCCGGCCGCCAGACGGCGGCGACGCGCCGGCCGGCAGAAATGAGGACCGCGACGCCTGGCAGGTCAAAGGGGGATATCAGGAAGCCGGCGCTGGCATTGAGCAGTTCCTCACTCATTTGACCCGCCCGGCGCATCTCGTCGACCACCCCCATCATGGCAGTGCCGCCAGCCAAGTACTTGGTGAGCGTGGGCAGAATCAGGATGGGGTCAATGGCCATCAGGGTGAGTACGGGGGCTATGGCCATGGTCAACAGATCAATCACGCCAAAATGCCGGAGTGCTGTCACGGCGACCAGTGACAGAACGAGCATGGGGATGGCACCGACAGCGATCTTGAAGGCTTCGGCGCCAGCCCGGTTGATGACGTCGAGCACCCCTTTGGCACTCTCTGCCGCCGGGTGTTGCAGGGTTTCGTCAAGTTTGCTTTCGGCGCACGAGAGCTGGCGACCGAACAGGTAGTAGGTGGCGGCGGCAGCGGTCAACCCGCCCAGCAGCGAAAAAATCAGCGTCGGCATGAGGTTCAGGCCCATGGTGAGCATGGGCAGGGAGGCATTGGCCTGCGCCATGGCAAACACCATGGCCAGCGTCGCCGCCAGATGCCGATCCGAGGTGCCGCGCTGCTCCATCATGGTCAGCGTGGCCAGGGGCGCGGCGAAACTGACGAAGTTGATTTGCAGGGCGGCAAAGACCCCCAGGCCAGTCAAACCGAAGGGGCGGAGTACGGGAGCCAGCTTGATCACCAGCCAGTCCAGCGCGCCACGCGCCTCCAGCAGCCGCATCAAGGACAGCATCACCACCATCACCGG
>JAKLLI010000393.1:0-940 GCA_023150195.1 Azonexus sp. | reverse complement strand
CCGGCCTTGAGAATGATGTCGATCAGGATATCCATGCGCGGTGGGGTATCAGGGGTGGGTTGTAGGGCTGGAACATCGGCGGCAATTCACGGTCACACCGCTGGACAAGCCGGAGCTTGTCGCCATTGAACAAGGAGCGCAATCATGGATTTCCATTACCACTCGCTGCCGAATTTGTTCGAGCAACTCGGTTTGCCACGGGAACCGAATTTTATTGCCCATTTCATTGATGTCCACTCCCCCTTACCCTCCGGTCAACGGCTGGCCGATGCCCCTTTCTGGACGCCGGCACAAGCCACATTTTTGCGTGAGGAGTTGCTGGGTGATGCCGATTGGGCCGAGGTGATCGATGAGCTCGATGCCCGTTTGCGCCACTGAGGCGCGCCCCGCCCCTTGCCTGAGGCGCCGGCCGAAGGCTGTTCGGATTGATCTGGCTGGTCTGCTGGATGTGGGTGAGTGCGCACTATCAGGTGCTGCCTGGGTGTTTTCATCACTGCGGTCAGGCATCCGCTGCCCTTGCCGCCTTAAACCAGCAAGGGCAGCAGCAGTGCCGTCAGGGCGCCATTGAGGCCCATGGCCAGGGCCGAGAAGGCGCCTGTCTGCTCGCTGATCTGGAAGGCGCGTGCTGTGCCGATGCCGTGGGAAGCCACGCCCATCGCGAAGCCCCGAACGGCGGGGTCCTCAACCCGAAGCCAGTCAAACAGATAGCGAGCGCCCACTGCGCCAATAATGCCGGTGACAATGACCATCACGGCGGTGAGCGAAGGAATGCCGCCAATCCGTTCGGCAATGCCCATCGCAATGGGGGTGGTGACGGATTTCGGCGCAAGGGAGAGTTGGGTGGGCAGGCTGGCGCCGAGCAGACGGGCCACGCCGATGGCCGATACGATCGCCGTCACGCTGCCGGCGAAGAGGCCGATCACGATGGGCATCGCCATCT
>JAKLLI010000392.1 GCA_023150195.1 Azonexus sp. | reverse complement strand
GGGCAGCAAACCCCAAAGAGGCCAAGAAACCGGCTGAAATCCAGTTTCGAAGGCCTGCAAAGGGAATGTGGCAGAAATTTTTGCATCGTCAGCAATGAATAGCCGAAGGCATCACGGTGTTTTTGGGTAACCTGTTAATCTTACTGTTGTCGAAATGGAAACAGTTTTGTTCAGATTCGGTGGCTTATCAAGCCCTGATTCTGACTTTATGATCGTAACTCACTAATTCGGCCGAGTTGCTTTCTCAAGAAAACCTCTAAAAATCACTGGGAATGCACAACTTCGATACTACTGCCATGGCCGTTGGCAAATACTTCTGCGCCCATCGTTGCGCCCCTGCCCGTTCATGCGCTGATCGGGGGCAAGTATTGTCGCTGTTTCGCTATCAATGCGGGCGGCGGTCGGCTGGGTGCGATGCGCTGGGTTGCCCCCAATTTTGACATTCACTACAGACAACGAGCCAGGGAGAGATGATGCGTTACCAGAGTTTTGAGGATTTCATTCAGCAAGTCGCCGTGCGCAATCCGGGGCAACCGGAATTCCTGCAGGCGGTCACCGAAGTCATCGAAAGCCTGTGGCCGTACATCGTCCAGCACCCCAAATACGCCGAACACGGCCTGCTTGATCGTCTGGTCGAACCGGAGCGCGTCATCATGTTCCGCGTCTCGTGGGTGGATGACCACGGCGAGGTACAGGTCAATCGTGGCTACCGCATCCAACACTCCTCGGCCATCGGTCCCTACAAGGGCGGCATCCGCTTCCACCCGTCGGTCAACCTATCGATTCTCAAGTTCCTGGCTTTCGAGCAGACCTTCAAGAACGCGCTGACCACCCTGCCGATGGGCGGCGGCAAGGGCGGTTCCGACTTCGACCCGAAGGGCCGCAGCCCGGGCGAGGTGATGCGTTTCTGCCAGGCTTTCGTCAGCGAGCTGTTCCGCCATGTCGGTTCCGATACCGACGTGCCGGCCGGCGATATCGGTGTCGGCGGGCGTGAGGTCGGTTTCATGGCCGGCATGATGAAGAAGCTGTCGAACCGCGCGGACTGCGTGTTCACCGGCAAGGGCCTGAGTTTCGGCGGCTCGCTGATCCGTCCGGAGGCGACCGGCTACGGCACCGTCTATTTCGCCGAGCAGATGCTCAAGCAGCAGGGCCGCAGTTTCGAAGGCCTGCGCGTCAGCGTTTCCGGAGCGGGCAACGTGGCCCAGTACTCGGTCGAGAAGGCCATGGCCCTCGGCGCCCAGGTCGTCACGGTGTCAGACTCGAGCGGCACAGTGGTCGACGAAAGCGGCTTCACGCCGGAAAAGCTGGCTGAACTGATGGAGGTGAAGAATCACCTCTACGGCCGGGTCAGCGATTACGCCAAGCGCGTCGGTGCGGCCTTCCATCCCGGATTGCGCCCGTGGCATGTGCCGGTCGATATCGCCCTGCCGTGCGCGACCCAGAACGAACTGGATGGCGAGGATGCCAAGACCTTGGTGAAAAACGGCGTGATCTGCGTTGCCGAGGGCGCCAACATGCCATCGACGGCCGATGCCGTGAAGGTCTTCGAAAGCAATGGCGTGCTCTACGCCCCGGGCAAGGCCAGTAATGCCGGCGGGGTGGCCACTTCCGGCCTGGAAATGAGCCAGAACGCGATGCGCCTGTCGTGGCAACGCGAGGAAGTTGATTCCCGCCTGCACGAGATCATGTGCAACATCCACGAAGCCTGCCTGGTCTATGGCCGCGACGCCAACGGCAAGGTGAGCTACGTGAATGGCGCCAACATCGCCGGCTTCGTGAAGGTTGCCGACGCCATGCTGGCCCAGGGTGTCATTTAACAGGTTACCCAAAAACACCGTGATGCCTTCGGCTATTCATTGCTGACGATGCAAAAATTTCTGCCACATTCCCTTTGCAGGCCTTCGAAACTGGATTTCAGCCGGTTTCTTGGCCTCTTTGGGGTTTGCTGCCC
>JAKLLI010000012.1 GCA_023150195.1 Azonexus sp. | reverse complement strand
CTTCCAGGTGATTGCGATGACCTTCCAGTTCCGCCTCTACCTGCTTGCGGCTGGTAATGTCCGTCGAAATGCCGCACAAGCCATAGATCTTGCCCTCGACGTCACGCAGCGGAATTTTGACGGACAGGAAAGCCTGGGTAATTTTCCCGTCCTCGGTCGTGTTGACCTCTTCTTCGCTGACCCGCTCGCCCAGCTCGATCACGCGCCGGTCGTTTTCCCGGATACGGGCACAGGTGGGCAGATCGAAAAATACGCTATCGTCTGCCCCCACAATCGCGGGCAAAGGTCGCCCAAACAACTCGCAAACCCGCCGATTGGCGTACTGGTAAGTGTAGTCCGGCGCCTTGATATAAATGTAGGCTTCGACGCTGTCGAGAATGCTGTTCAGCTTGTCCTCGCTATGCTGCAAGGCCGCTTGCTGATCCAACAGGCGCCGCTGGTTGGCGGCAAACAGCCCTGCGGTCCACCGCGAAAACAGCAAAGAACCGCCAATCCCGATGGCCAGCGCCGCCAGCAGCGAAATCAGCAGATCGCTGGTGCTGCTCACCCCCAGCGGGGCATGCTGGGTCAATTCGCGGTTGATGGCTGCCTGAAAATCATCGTCGTACATGGTCACCATCAGCACCCAGTTCCACGGTGCCACGCGCTGCACCAGCGCCGTTTTACCGGACATTTCACCGGTCTTCGGGTTGAGCCACTGATAATTCACATAGCTGCCTTGCTCGCTGGCTGACAGGAAAACGCGCGACACGGTTTCCCGCATGGTCGGCGGCAAGTCATCGATCCGCATGCCCTCGAGCGACGGAATTCCGGGCGACACCAGGCCACGGCCATCAGCATTCATCACGGCGATGTAACCGCTTTCACCGAAGCGCACGGCGCGCAGGCGCCCCAGGGCTTCCTGCTGCTGACGGGCCTCCCATTTATACAAATAATCGCCAGCCCCGATCAGCCAGTCATAGGGCGCGAAATGGCGCACATAAGCCAGTTTGTCCGCCATCTCATCCTTGCGATCCGGCAGATACCAGCGATAGCGCGAATAACCCTCGCCCGGCGGCTTGCCCGCCGCCTGAATCAGACCACGCATCACGAAATTGCCCTGATCGTCGCGGTTATCCGGCGCCAGCTTGCCTTCGTATTCCGGCGCGACCGGCAGCAATACAAAGCGTCCGTCCATATCGTCGATGAAGTAATAACCCTGCCCGTCAAAGAAGCGCAGAGGACGCAAGCTGTCGAGAATGGTCTGCTTGACCTCGGCCTCACCATGACGTGCACTTTCCCGCCGGTGAATGGCTTCCATGATCTGGTAGGCCGTATCCACCTGGGAGCGCAGTTGCTGACGCAACACATGTTCCGTTTGTTGCCGGGTGAATTCGATATAACTGATCGCGCTATCCATCTCGGTGCGTAGCCGAGCGCGCACCTGATCCACCACCACCTGCTCGACCCGCCGGGCGGCATCGCGCTCACTACGCAGGTGCTGCCACGAGTAAAACGCCGCCAGCCCAAGCGTCAACAGCACCACAATCAGCAAAGTGCCGATCAGGTGGATGCGCGGGAGGTTGGTTTCCTTCGGAATCAGTGGCACAAGTTGACTAACAACAATTCAAAACCTGACGAATTTACCACATTCAACAATTGACTAACATTACGGTCAACCCTTAGCAAATCCTGATTTTGACAAAACAGCGAGCGATTACATCGGCTTCCGCGTCATGCGTCAGCTGGTGCCATAAAAAACGGCGAGGTACTTTGCCTCGCCGTCATTCTCCTCACACCCTGTCGGGTTCGTGTGCTGATCTCCTTTTGGGAGCCTTGCCTTACATGCTGCGGCGGTATTGGCCGCCGACTTCGTAGAGGGCGCTACTGATCTGGCCCAGCGAGCAATATTTCACCGCATCGACCAGCACGGCAAAGACGTTGCCGTCTTCGATCACCGTCTGCTTGAGTTTGTCGAGCATGGCGGGTGCGGTCGACGCGTTTCGGGCGTGAAAATCGCGCAGGCGCTGGATCTGCGATTGCTTTTCTTCATCCGTGGACCGCGCCAGTTCGATCTCCTGCTGCCCCATCCCCTTGGGATTGAGGAAGGTGTTCACCCCGATGATCGGATAGGAGCCGTCGTGCTTCATATGCTCGTAATGCATGGACTCCTCCTGGATCTTGCCGCGCTGGTAGCCGGTTTCCATGGCACCCAAGACGCCGCCGCGCGAGGCGATGGCTTCGAATTCCTTGAGCACGGCTTCTTCGACCAGATCGGTCAGTTCGTCGATGACGAAAGCGCCCTGGTTCGGGTTTTCGTTCTTGGCGACGCCCCATTCACGATTGATGATCAGCTGGATGGCCATGGCGCGGCGAACGGACTCCTCGGTCGGCGTCGTGATCGCTTCGTCGTAGGCGTTGGTGTGCAGGCTGTTGCAGTTGTCGTAGATGGCGATCAGCGCCTGCAAGGTGGTGCGGATGTCGTTGAAATCCATCTCCTGGGCGTGCAGTGAGCGCCCACTTGTCTGGATGTGGTACTTCAGTTTCTGGCTGCGTTCGTTGGCGCCGTACTTGTTCTTCATCGCCACCGCCCAGATGCGGCGGGCAACGCGGCCGATCACCGAGTATTCGGGGTCCATGCCGTTGCTGAAGAAGAACGACAGGTTCGGGGCGAAATCGTCGATATGCATGCCGCGCGCCAGGTAGGACTCAACGTAGGTGAAGCCGTTGGACAGCGTGAAGGCCAGCTGGCTGATCGGGTTGGCGCCGGCTTCGGCGATGTGGTAGCCAGAGATCGACACCGAGTAGAAGTTCTGCACCTGGTTGTGGACGAAGAATTCCTGGATGTCGCCCATCATCTTCAGCGCGAATTCGGTCGAGAAGATGCAGGTATTCTGGCCTTGGTCTTCCTTGAGGATGTCGGCCTGCACGGTGCCGCGTACGGTCGACAGCGTCCATTCGCGGATTTTCTCGGCTTCGTCTTCGGTCGGCTGGCGGCCATTGTCCTTTTGGAACTTGGCCATCTGCTGGTCGATGGCGGTATTGAAGAAACACGCCAGAATGATGGGCGCCGGGCCGTTGATGGTCATCGACACCGAGGTGGTGGGATTGACCAGATCGAAGCCGTCGTAGAGCACCTTCATGTCGTCGAGGGTGGCAATCGACACCCCGGAGTTGCCGATTTTGCCGTAAATGTCCGGACGCTCATCGGGATCGCAACCGTACAGCGTCACCGAGTCGAAAGCGGTGGACAGGCGATGCGCCGGCATGCCTTCGGAAACGCGCTTGAAGCGGCGGTTGGTGCGGAAGGCGTCGCCTTCGCCCGCAAACATGCGGGTCGGGTCTTCGCCTTCCCGCTTGAAGGCGAACACGCCAGCGGTATAGGGGAAGGAACCCGGAACGTTCTCGCGCATCAGGAAGCGCAGGATTTCACCGTCGTCGGTGAAGGTCGGCAGGATGACCTTGCGGATCTTGGTACCGGACAGCGATTCCGAAGTGAGTTTGGTGCGGATTTCCTTGTCGCGGATTTTGACCACGTACTCGTCGCCGGCATAGGCTTCCAGCGTCTGCGGCCACATATCCAGCAGCTTCTTCGCTTTCGGATCCTGCTGGCTGTCCTTGAACGCGGCCAGTTCATCAAAATCTGCGGTCGACTTGTCGCAACCGGCAAAAATGCCTTTCGAGATACGCAAGGCCTGACGTTCGCGGGCGATCCGGACTTGCTCGTTGGTATGCTTGTGATAGCCGCGCACGGTATCGGCAATTTCGGCCAGATAACGCACCCGCTGCGCCGGCACGATCGCGCGCTGGCTGGAGGACTGCTTGACCGTGACGAGCGGCAACTTGCCAGCGGCCAGCTTCAGCCCCTTTTCGGCCAGCACCGGCACCAGTGCCTGATACAGCGCGGTCACGCCGTCATCGTTGAAGCGGGCCGCCTGCGTACCGAACACGGGCATATCGTCGGGCGATTGGCCGAACAGTTCGCGGTTGCGCTGGTACTGTTTGCGCACATCGCGCAGGGCATCCTCGGCGCCCTTGCGGTCGAACTTGTTGATCGCCACGAAATCGGCGAAGTCGAGCATGTCGATCTTCTCCAGCTGCGACGCGGCGCCGAACTCCGGCGTCATCACGTACAGCGACAGATCGACGAAGGGCACGATCGCAGCGTTGCCCTGGCCGATGCCAGAGGTTTCGACGATCACCAGATCAAAACCGGCCAGTTTGCAAGCCGCGATGACTTCAGGCAGCGCGACAGAAATTTCGGAGCCGGTATCGCGGGTGGCCAGCGAACGCATGAAGATGTTCGGATGCTCGATAGCGTTCATGCGGATACGGTCGCCGAGCAGCGCGCCGCCGGTACGCTTGCGCGACGGATCGATGGACACCAGACCAATCTTGACGGTATCGCCCTGATCCAGACGGAAACGGCGGACCAGTTCATCGGTGAGTGAAGACTTGCCCGCGCCCCCGGTGCCGGTGATGCCGAGCACCGGCGTGTTCAACGCAGCCGCCGCCTTGAGCAGCGGTTCCTTCAGGGCCGGCGCTTCGCCGTTTTCAAGGAGGGTGATCAGGCGTGAGAGCAGGCGCTTGTCACCCGCCTGCAAACCGGCCAGCGCCTGTTCTGCCGTCGGTACGCCCTCGTCGGCCAGGTCGAAATCCGATTTTTCGACCACTTCGTTGATCATGCCCTGCAAGCCCATGTGCACGCCGTCTTCGGGGGCGTAAATGCGGGTCACGCCATAGGCGTGCAATTCCTTGATTTCGGACGGCACGATCACGCCGCCACCGCCGCCAAACACCTTGATGTTCTCGCCGCCGTTGGCCTTGAGCAGGTCAATCATGTACTTGAAGAACTCGACATGACCGCCCTGATACGAGGTGATGCAGATACCCTGCACGTCTTCCTGCAAGGCAGCATTGACAATTTCCTGCACCGAACGGTTGTGGCCGAGGTGAATGACCTCGGAGCCGGTCGACTGCAAAATGCGCCGCATGATGTTGATCGAGGCATCATGACCATCGAACAGGGAAGCCGCGGTCACGAAACGCACCTTGTTCTTCGGCTTGTACGGCAACAGCTTCTTGGCAACGGAAAGATCGGTCATGACGACAGCCTCATCAAAAACGGGAAAGTCCATCATGGTAGGCTGGTTTTTTCGCCCCGCGATTGTGGCGACTGACGACAATCGTGCAAATCCCGCCAAGGTGATACCCTGTTACGGTCAACGCTTCCCAGATGCCAAAAATGGTGCACCGCAAGATCGCCACGCCAAAACATCGCAGCCAAGCCACTGTTGCCATGGGATTTGTTCGCGGCATGCTCTCCGGCATGCAAAAACGGGCGGCCATTCCGCAATCCCTGCTCGACGAATTCGGGATCGACATTGCAGACACCGCCAGCCGAATTCCGATTGATCACTACGCCGCCCTCTACAATCGGCTGACCCGCCTGCTCGACGACGAAGCCTTTTCGCTCTTTGCCCAGCCCATGCGTCCCGGCAGCTTCGAATTTCTGTGCCGCGGCTGCCTCTCGGCGCCGACGCTGGCTGAAGCGCTGGCGCGGGCCAGCCGCTTCCTGCGCCTGGTTCTTCCCGATTTGGCCATCAACGTTCGCCGCCAGCAGGGCAAGGCCGAACTGGTGATCTCGGAAACGCGGCGCCTGGCGACGGAGAGCAGCGACCCTGGCCGGGTTTTCGCCTTCGAATGGTTGCTCAGGCTGCTGCACAGCCTGGCCTGTTGGCTGGCCGGGCGCGGCATTGCGCTCGATGCAGTGAGCTTCCCCTATGCTCAACCCGTTCATTTCGCCGACTACGCCCTCATCTTCACCGAAGACTCCCGTTTCGACCCGACGCCCTGCGGGCAATGCGGCCAGCTGATTGCCCGCTTCAACGCGCATTTGCTGGAACTGCCGGTGCGCCGGGACGAAGCCGCGCTGACCAGCTTTCTCGAGGGTGCGCCAGGCAAAATCACCATGCTCTACCGCCGCGACCGCGAAATGCTGATCCGCGTGCGCAACCTGCTGCGCGATGCGCTACCCGCCACCCCGGGGCTGGATGAAATCGCCGACCGCCTGCACGTTTCGCCGCGCACCATTCATCGCCGGCTGGACGAAGAGGGCACGAGTTTTCGCGCCATCAAGGATGCCCTGCGCCGCGACCTGGCGCTTTCGCGACTGAGCAAAAGCCGCGACCCGGTCGCCCAAATCGCTGCTGATCTGGGCTATGCCGACACCTCGGCGTTTTACCGCGCCTTCGTCAGCTGGACCGGCATGTCGCCCGCCCACTACCGTCGCCGCGACCCATCGCAGGCGCCCCATGCTTGAGCCCCCTCACGCGGATTGCCGAAACCCCCGTTTCCACCGAAAATTACCACTTCATTATTGACTGGATGACGCCCGTGCAGCCGCTCCGCCTTGTTCAACGCAGCGCCCCCGTTCGCCGCAACCGGCGCGCGCTGCTTCAGGGGCTACTTCTTCTGCCGCTGACCGGCTTCGCGTCGCACAGTCGGGCCGCCAACCTGGACAGTCCGCTGAAGCTGGGCATCATGCCCTTCAACAGTGCGCTGGCCCTGATCAAGACCCACCAGCCGCTGACCCATTACCTTGAAACGCAATTGGGGCGCAAGGTCACGATCTATACCGCGCCGGATTACGTGACCTACGCCAGACAACTACTTGCCGGCGATTTCGACCTGGCCATTGCCGGCCCGCATTTCGGCGCCATGGCTGCCGAACAAGGCTTCGATGCCCTCTTCCGTTACCGTGCGGAACTGCTGCCTCTGTTCGTCGTGCGCAACGACAGCCCCGTGAAGAAACTGAAGGAATTGCAGGGCAAGCGCATTGCCCTCTCGAGCAATCTCTCAATTTCGTCGATTGGTGGCCTCAAATGGCTGCACGACCATGGCTATCAACCGGGACGGGATTACCAGTTACGCGAATTTGCCACCCACGGCGCAGCCATCGCTGCCGTGGCCGTCGGTGAAATGGACGCCGCTGTCACCACTTACACGCCGCTGAAGCAGGTGCCGCCCGACGTACGGGCCAACCTGCGCACGCTGGAAACCGGCGCCAGTATCCCCCACCTCATGACCCTGGCCAACCGCCGCTTGGGTAACCCGGAAATTCAGCGCATTCGCACCGCCCTGGAAGCCTTTCAGCACACGGCCGAGGGCCAAGCATTTTTCCGGGAAACCGGCTACCTTGGCTACACGCCCGTCAGCCAAACCGACGTTGATAGCCTGAAACCGCTGATCGAGCTGACACGCACCCTACTCGAACAAGCCCAATGAAACTCCCGGGATTTACCCGCACCCTGCGTTTTCGGCTACTCATCGCGAGTCTGCTGATTGAAATCAGCCTGGCCATCGCTCTGCTTGGAAATAGCGTTCGTCTGATTGATCAACACCTGCATAACCTCACCGAGCGTCGAATATCGGCCATCGAACTGGCTTACAAGACCGCCCTGCTGGGGCCACTGGCCAGCCGCGACTACGCCACGCTGCGGGATATTCTCGATGGTTGGCAGCAGTCGGAAGACGTCGACTATCTGGTCGTCACGGCACCGGACGGTAGCCGGCTGGCCAGCACAGGTTGGCACGAAGCCCAGGCGCTGCCCCCGCCCGGGCGCGATCTCGGCCAACGCGATGCCCTCCATGTGCGCTTCCCGATCACCCTGGGTGGGCAAACCTATGGCGAATTGCAATACGGCCTGTCGCTGGCCTTTTTGGAAAAAGCGCGCGCCGAACTGACCACGCAAGGCCTGCTGATTGCGGTTGCCGGCATCACACTCACGGGTCTCCTGCTATTCGGCGTCCTGCTCTGGCTGACCCGCGATCTGCGCCTGCTGACTGACGCCAGCAGCAGCATTGCCGAGGGCAACTATCGCACCCGGCTGCCCGCACAGCGCGAGGGCGAAATTGGCCAACTCACTCACAATTTCCAGATCATGGCCGACGCGGTGGAAGCCCGCGTCCACGAACTCGCCACCCACCTGGCCCGCCACAAGGCCATTCTCGAAGCCCTGGGTGAAGGGGTTTACGGGGTCGACGAGAACGATCGCTGCATTTTCATCAACCCTGCCGCCCTGCAGATGCTCGGTCTGGCCGAAGAAGAGTTGCAAGGCGCCTGCCTGCACACCCTCTTTCATCACAGCCACGAGGATGGCAGCCCGTATCCGGTCCACGACTGCCCATCGGCAAAAACCCACCGCGATGGTCAGCGGCGGAGCTCGGAAGACTGGTTCTGGCGCAAGAACGGGGAAGGCTTTCCGGTGGTGCTGACGGTCAATCCAATGCACATCGACGGCGCCCTGCGCGGCTCTGTCGTGGCCTTCCGCGACATCACCGAACTGCGCAAGGTCACCGAAGCGCTCAGCGACAGCAACGAACGCATGCTCAGCTTCATCAACGCCCTGCCCGACGTGGTCGTCATCAAGGATGGCGAAAGCCGCTGGCAAACGGCCAATCAGGCGGCGATCAAGCAATTGCAACTGGACACGGTGGACTGGCAGGGCAAAACCAATGCCGAACTGGTCGAACTGCACCCGA
The DNA here is from genome assembly GCA_023150195.1 of Azonexus sp. Classification (GTDB taxonomy): domain Bacteria; phylum Pseudomonadota; class Gammaproteobacteria; order Burkholderiales; family Rhodocyclaceae; genus Azonexus. Next base: position 6,502 of record JAKLLI010000012.1, on the reverse strand, counting down.
ATTTCCGCGATTTCCATCTCGCCGCCATGAGCACCGATGGCTCGGCCTGGATCCGCGGCGAACTGTCGCTGAGCCTGGAAAATCTGGCCACGGACAACGGCAAGATGGCCATTTGCGAAGTCCGAAAAATGCCGCTCTACGGCGCCGACGGCCACCCCAAAGCCTTGATGGTGATCGCCCGCGACATCAGCGAACGCCGCAGCAACGAGGTCGCCCAGGCACGCTATTCGGAACAACTGGAAGACGAGGTCATGGCCCGCACCCAGCAACTCGCCGTTGCCAAGGAAGCGGCGGAAAGTGCCAACGTTGCCAAGAGCGCCTTCCTCGCCAACATGAGCCACGAAATCCGCACCCCGCTCAATGCAATCAGCGGCATGGCCCATCTGATCCGACGCCATGGACTTGCCGGCGATCAGCTCGAACGGCTGGACAAACTGGAAACAGCCAGCGGCCACCTGCTCGACATCGTCAATGCGGTCCTCGACCTGTCCAAGATCGAAGCCGGTAAATTAACGCTGGAATGGCTCCCGGTCGACATCGACCGGATTTTCGACAACATTCTCGCCATGCTGCAGGAGCGCGCCGAGAACCGGGGCTTGAGCCTTTTCATCGAATCCAGCCTGCCACGTCACGATCTGCTCGGCGACCAGACTCGCCTGCAGCAGGCCCTGCTCAACTACGTCACCAACGCGCTCAAGTTCACCGAGCGCGGCGCCGTCGCCCTCTCCGCTACACTGGAAGCGGAAGACGCCAGTAGCTGCCTGATCCGGTTCAGTGTTTGCGACAGCGGCATTGGCATCGCCCCGGCCGTGCTCGACACCCTGTTTTCGCCCTTCCAGCAGGCCGACAACAGCACCACGCGCAAATATGGCGGCACGGGGCTGGGCCTGGCGATCAACCGCAAGCTGGCCGAATTGATGGGCGGCTCGGCTGGCGCGCGCAGCACACCGGGGCAGGGCAGCACCTTCTGGTTCACCGCCCGCCTCAGCAAGAGCGAAGCTGCGCCGGTGCAGGGAACACCGCTTCCCGAGGCGGTACCGGCCGACTGGCTGGCCGTCTGTCAGGGCGCCCGGGTGCTGGTGGCGGAAGATGAGCCGGTCAACCGCGAAATCACGGTGATGTTGCTGGAAGAAGTCGGTTTCCTGGTCACCTGCGCGGAAGATGGCGCCAGCGCGGTGCGCCTGGCCGCCGCCGAAACCTTTGACCTGATCCTGATGGACATGCAAATGCCGGCCATGGACGGGTTGACCGCAACCCGGCAGATCCGCGCCCTTCCCGGGCACGCCGAACTGCCGATTCTGGCGATGAGCGCCAATGTCTTTGCCGAGGATAAAGGTCGTTGTCTCGCGGCGGGCATGAACGACTTCATCCCCAAGCCCGTGAAACCAGAACACTTGTTCAAGACGCTGAGCCACTGGCTAACGCTTGCCCGCCAGTCGGTGGCAAAAAACTGATCAGGCGGCGGTCGACCGCCGCCTGCAAGCAGATTGCTTAGGCCTGCTCACGCTCCGGCACATAAGCCTCACGCAGATCCACCGGCCTACCGTGCTGTTTGCGCTGACGGATATTGAGCATTTCGACCACCACCGAGAAGGCCATTGCAAAGTAGATGTAGCCCTTGGGCACATGGTGGCCGAAACCATCGGCAATCAGCACCACGCCAACCACGATCAGGAAGGACAGCGCCAGCATCTTGATCGTCGGGTGCGCGGACACGAACTCGCCGATCGACCGGGCGAACAGCATCATCAAACCAACCGAGGCAACCACCGCTGCAATCATCACGCCCACCTGACTGACCATGCCCACCGCGGTAATAATCGAGTCGAGCGAAAACACCAGGTCGATCACCATGATTTGCGCAACCACCCCGGCAAAGCTGGCGGCGACGCGGTTGGAGGCCTCGCCTTCCTCACCCTCCAGCAACTGATGCACTTCGCCCGTACTTTTCCAGATCAGGAAGAGGCCGCCCGCAATCAAAATCACATCCCGCCCGGAGAAACCGTAACCCAGCAGCGTAAAGAGCGGTTCGGTCATCCCGACAATCCACGACAGCACCAGCAGCAGCGCAATGCGCATGAACATGGCGAGGAAGAGACCGATGCGGCGCGCGGTTTCCTGCTGCGCCTTGGGCAGTTTATCGACCAGAATCGAGATGAAAATGATGTTATCGATCCCGAGCACCAGTTCCAGCGCGGTCAGTGTGAAAAAAGCGACCCAGATTTCGGGGGAAAGCAGCACGTCGAACATGGCAGGACTCCGATCAGGAAGCGCGCATTGTAGTGACTTGCCGCCGACGCGACCATTCGCGGTAATGGCAGCAATGCTTCGAAAAAACCGCAATGAAAAGGGCCGCACACGGCGGCCCCTGAAGGTGAGCGTTTACATTCAGTCGGCAATCTTCAGGACGCTGTCGTCCCAGGCGGGGTGCTTTTCGAGCCCCAGCAGATTGGCGACAGTGGCCGCAATATTCGACAGGCCGGCAGTCGGTGTCTGCACCAGCGACAGTCGGCCGCCGCTGGCGTAATCGGCCAGAATCAGCGGCACCGGATTGAGCGTGTGTGCCGTCTTGGCTTTGAAGGAGCCATCCGGGTTCTGCGCGGGCGCCTTGGTTTTCTTGTCCAGTTCGTACATCTCGTCGGCATTGCCGTGATCGGCGGTAATCAGCGCGACACCCCCAGCCGCCTCGACCGCCTTCAGCAGGCGACCGAGTGCCAGATCAACCGCCTCGACCGCCATGGTCGCCGCACGGAAATTCCCGGTGTGGCCCACCATGTCGCCATTGGCAAAATTGCAGCGCAGCACCTTGTAGGCGCCCGTTTGAATGGCGGCAATCATCGCATCGGCGATTTCGGCCGCCTTCATCCACGGACGCTGCTCGAAAGGCACCACGTCACTCGGCACTTCCTGCCAGGTTTCGCCTGCGAACTTGCCCGAGCGGTTGCCATTCCAGAAATAGGTTACATGACCGAATTTTTGGGTTTCGGAACAGGCAAACTGGGTCATGCCGGCCTTGCTGAACCATTCGCCGGTGGTGTCCTTGATCGCCGGTGGCGCCACCAGAAAACGTTTGGGCAACTGCAGATCGCCGTCGTACTGGAGCATCCCCGCATAAGTAACCGCCGGATAGCGAACACGGTCGAACGCGTGAAAATCCGCTTCCACGAAGGCGCGCGTCATTTCAATGGCACGATCGCCACGGAAATTGAAGAAGACCACGGCATCGCCATCCTCGATGGTGCCAATCGGCTTGCCGTTGTCGGCGATCACGAATTCCGGCAAATCCTGATCGATGGTGCTCGGATTTTGCTCGCGCAGCCCGTTGACCGCCGCCACGGCATTCGGGAACTGCGGCCCTTCGCCCAGCACATGGGTCCGCCAGCCCTTTTCCACCATCGGCCAGTTGGCATCGTAGCGATCCATGGTGATGTACTGACGACCGCCCCCCGAGGCAATGCGGGCATCGAAGCCTGCGGTCGACTCGGCCGCGAGGAAAGATTCGAAGGGCTCGACATAGGTCAGCGCACTGGTTTCCGGCACATCACGACCATCGAGCAGGGCATGAATGCGCACCACCGGCACACCTTCCGCCTTGGCCTGCAGGACCATCGCCTTCAGGTGATCGATGTGGCTATGCACATTGCCATCGGAGAACAGCCCCATGAAATGGAGTACACCGCGACCGGATTTGGCTGCCGCCACGACCTGCTGCCAGGCCTCACCCTGCCACAAACTGCCGTTGGCAATGGCATCGGCGACCAGCGCCGCGCCCTGGCTATACACCTGCCCCGCCCCCAAGGCATTGTGGCCGACTTCGGAATTGCCCATATCGTCATCGGAAGGCATGCCGACGGCTGTCCCGTGGGCGCGCAAGCGAATATGGGGCGCCGTTGCAAACAGGGCGTCGAGTACCGGCTTTCTGGCGGCCGCAATCGCACTGCCAACATCGCTTTTGGGCAAGCCGTAACCATCCATGACGATCACGACGACAGGGCCGGACACACCGGCGAAATTGGGCAGTTTTTGCAACATGGGCCATCCAGTCTCGAAAGAAAAATCGGCAAGCAGCATGACAGGTCGCTCATTACCGAACGGGCCAATATTTTACCCTTGAGGACTTGCATCAGCGGCAAAGCCGGTTCAATATAACAACTGTGATAAATTTGTTATAGGTTACAAAATGTCAGATATTGGAATGCGCCACCTCGACGGGCGTCGGCCGATGGTCCTGGCCGTCGACGATGTTCGTCCCAATCTGACCCTGGCGGCCGCCATGCTCGACGCCCTCGATGTGGATATCCGGCTGGCCGAGAACGGCCCGACGGCCCTCGAGTTTGCCCGTCAGCAGCCGCAACCCGACCTCATCCTGCTGGATGTGATGATGCCCGGCATGGACGGGCGCACCGTGCTGGCCAAATTACTCGAAGACCCGGCCACCCGCGAAATTCCCGTGATCTTCGTCACCGCGCTCGATTCCAACAATGACGAGCAGACCGGCCTGCGCGACGGGGCCGTGGACTACATCACCAAGCCACTGCAGCCGGCTATTTTCCGGGCGCGTGTGCGCAACCACCTGGCCCTGAAACTCGCCCGCGACCAGTTGAGCGAGCAAAAAGCCGGCCTGGAAGGTGAAGTCCAGCGCCGCGTGGCCGAAAACACCGGGCTGGCCACCCGCCTGCAATTGACCTTGTCGGCCTCCGGCCTGGGCATCTGGGAACTGAACCGGCAAACCGGCGCAGTCAGCTGGAGCGAGGACATGTGCGCCCTCCTGGGCATGTCGGCAGCCCCGGCAGGTCTCGCTGCCACGCTGGCATTGATTCACCCGGAAGATCAGCCACGTATCGGCAAAAGCCTGTTGCAGCCAGAAAAACCGGGCACCGACACCATCATCGACGAGTTCCGCATGCGCCACGCCGACGGTAGCTGGCGCTGGTTCGAAGGCCGCGGCAAGGCGGTCGAACTGGCGCCCGACGGCAGCCCCCTGCGCATTGTCGGCACCATGAGCGACATCAGCCGGCGCAAGAGCATCGAAACCGAACGCCAGCTTTCAAGCGTGGTGTTTACCGGCATGAACGACGGCATCTGCATCACCGACCCCGATAGCCGCATCCTGCTGGTCAACGAGGCCTTCAGCCGGGTCACCGGGTACTCGCCGGAAGAAGCCGTCGGCCAGACCCCGGCGCTGCTCAAATCGGGGACGCACGGCAAGGCCTTTTACGCAGCGATTTGGGAGAGCCTGAAGACGTACGACGCCTGGCAGGGCGAGATCACCAACCGGCGCAAGAATGGCGAACTGGTCACCGAGTGGCTGAGCATTTCGGGGGTTCGCGATCCGGCGGGACAAATTACGCACTACGTCGGGATTTTCAGCGATCTTTCCGAGCGTCAGGCCGCCGCGCAACGTATCCAGTACCTCACCAGCTTCGATCCGCTCACCGATCTGCCCAACCGCAACCTGCTCGCAGACCGCCTGGACCAGGCCTTGATCACGGCCCGGCGCTATGATCGGCAAACGGCGGTCATCCTGCTCGATATCGACCGCTTTCGCAGCATCAATGAAACGCTGGGTCCCTCGGTCGGCGACAGCATTCTCAAGGAAATCGCCCGCCGCCTGGGCGAACAAGTGCGCGATGGCGACACCATCGGCCGCCGTGCCGGCAACGAGTTCGGCTTTGTGATGGCCAATCTGGGCCACGAACGCGATGTGATGGCCCTGGCCCAGCGTATGCAGCAGGCGGTCACCGCGCCCTTGCCGATTCTGGGGCAAAACCTGGCGTTGACCGCCAGCATTGGCATCAGCCTCGCGCCGCGCGATGGTCAAACGGCAGAAGCCTTGCTGAAGACCGCCGACACCGCGCTCTCCCGTGCCAAGGCAGCCGGCCGTGACACCTTCTGCTTCTATTCACCGGAAATGGATGCCGACGCTGCACGACGCATGACCATGGAAGTGGCACTGCGTCAGTCGCTGGACAACAACGAACTCAGCGTGGTCTATCAGCCCCAGGTCAGTCTGGAGAGCGGCAAGATCATTGGCATGGAGGCCCTTCTGCGCTGGCATACGCCGCAACTGGGGCAGGTATCGCCCGCCGAATTCATCCCGCTGGCCGAGGAAACCGGGCTGATCCTGCCGATTGGCGAATGGGTCTTGCGCACCGCGTGCACGCAGGCCCGGCGCTGGCAGGACCTGGGGCTCTCCAGCCGCTTGCGCCTTGCGGTCAACCTGTCCGCACGGCAATTTCGCCAGCCTGAACTGGAACAGGTGGTGGCCCGCGCCCTGGCCGACAGCCAGTTGCCGGCCAGCGAACTGGAACTGGAAATCACCGAAACCGCCTTCATTGACGATGTCGATCAGGCGATCGCCATGTGTCGGGCGCTGAAGAAACTGGGCATCAAATTGTCGCTGGATGATTTCGGCACCGGCTATTCCTCACTGTCTTCGGTATCGCGCTTCCCCTTCGACAAGATCAAGATCGATCAGAGCTTTGTGCGCGACATTACCGAA
>JAKLLI010000391.1 GCA_023150195.1 Azonexus sp. | reverse complement strand
AATCCCGCAAAATGCAGCGAACAGGTAGGGATGCAGGCGCCTGAAGTCAGCCAGGCCACCCTTCCAGTTCAGGGCAGAAGTCAGCAAAAGGCGGGAAAACACGCCGCCGGAAAAACCTGTCACCAAGGCACACACCACAATGGCGTAGCCCAGTTCGGCGCTCTCGCCAAACACCACCACGCGACCAAAATAGTTGTCATTGCCCAAAAAGTGCTGAGCCACCACCCCCGCCAGCACGATCGTGGTAATCACCACCCCGCTCATCCGCGACTCGACACTGCGCGACAATTCTTCAATCGCAAAAACAATTCCAGCCAACGGTGCGTTAAATGCCGCGGCAATCCCCGCTGCTCCGCCCGCCACCAGTAGATGTGGCCGCTGAATGCGCAGCGCGGTCGGCAGATAGCGACCAATCGCGGCCATCAGGCTGGCCCCGATCTGCACCGTCGGCCCTTCGCGCCCGAAAGAAAAGCCCGAGCCCACGGCCGCCACGCCGATCAGAATCTTGCCCGCGGCAATACGCAGCGATACCAGCGGCCGCCACGGAATATCGGCCGGGTGCTTCATTTCCGCAATGACCTGGGGAATCCCGCTCCCCTGCGCACCCTGAAAATACGTGCGGGTCAGCCACAGCAGGGCCATCCCGGCCAGCGGCGTCACCAAGAAAGGCAGCCAGGGGTAAACGCCGGCCAGATGAGAGAATAAATGAGCGGCTTTGTCGCTGAAGAGAGCAAACACCACGGCAGCAAGGCCGACGACAATGCCGCAGAGCCAGAACAGGACCCGGCCCAGCCACAACCGGCCTTTGGCGAGCAGATAGGCCTGATTTCCCCGAACATAGGCCTGCGCCCGAAACAGTTCGGACTCGATACGTCCCAGAACGACCTCGGCCATCCCGCGCCAGCGTCCCGACTCAAGCTTCATTTACCACGCCCCAGCCACCCGGAAGATTGCTTGCCAATGCAAATAAGGCGTCATTGTTACCCATCCGTTAACGCTCTGTACGGACAATCGCGACAAAATCCTCAAAAAAGTTCAGTCGACCGCAGAAATGAGACGAAAGGTGCTCAAAAAGCAAAAAGGGCGACTCACCGAGCCGCCCTTTTTTCCAATAATTGCGTTTCAACGCGTCAGACCTTGCGATAAACCTCAGCCCCGCTCTTGACGAACTCGACTGCCTTGGCTTCCATGCCCTTTTCCAGTACCTCATCTTCCTTAAGCCCTTGGGCTGCAGCGAAATCGCGGACATCTTGCGTGATTTTCATCGAACAGAAGTGTGGACCGCACATCGAGCAGAAATGGGCCACCTTGGCCGATTCCTTGGGCAAGGTTTCATCGTGGAAGGATTTTGCCTTGTCCGGATCGAGGCCGAGATTGAATTGATCGTCCCAGCGGAACTCGTAACGCGCCTTCGACAGCGCGTTGTCGCGAATCTGCGCGCCGGGGTGGCCCTTGGCAAGGTCGGCGGCATGCGCGGCGAGTTTATAAGTGATGATGCCTTCCTTGACGTCGTTCTTGTCGGGCAGGCCGAGGTGCTCCTTGGGCGTGACGTAGCAGAGCATGGCCGTGCCGTACCAACCGATCATCGCGGCGCCGATGCCGCTGGTAATGTGGTCGTAGCCCGGCGCGATGTCAGTGGTCAGCGGTCCCAGAGTGTAGAACGGGGCTTCCTTGCAGTATTCGAGCTGCAGGTCCATGTTCTCCTTGATCAGGTGCATCGGCACGTGGCCCGGGCCTTCGATGATGGTTTGCACGTCGTGCTTCCAGGCGATTTCGGTCAACTCGCCCAAAGTCTTCAATTCGCCCAGCTGCGCTTCGTCGTTGGCATCGTAGATCGAGCCGGGACGCAGGCCGTCGCCGAGGCTGAAGGCGACGTCGTAGGCCTTCATGATGTCGCAGATTTCCTCGAAATTCGTATAGAGGAAGCTTTCCTTGTGATGCGCCAGGCACCAC
>JAKLLI010000390.1 GCA_023150195.1 Azonexus sp. | reverse complement strand
GTCCGTGCCCAATTCTTCTTCAAGACGCCGAATCCGCCCGGTGACATTCGACTGCACGGTATTCAGGCGACGCGACGCGGCGAGGATGCCGCCTTCTTCCACCACGGCCTGAAAGGTTTTGATCGCCAGCAGTTCCATCAAACCATCTCCAAAACAGAACAATACATTCTGAACAAATCATTTGCGCAGATAGCTTACCGCGTTTATCGTGCCACCATCAATTCAAATAAGCAGGGCGCAAGCATGTCCGAACAGAGAGAACGCATCAAAGTCTTAACCGCAGGCATCTTCAGCTTGATGCTGGCGATGGGCATTGCCCGTTTTGCTTACACCCCCTTGTTGCCGCTGATGCAGAAGCAGGCCCACTTGGGCATTGCCGATGCCGGCTGGCTCGCGGCGATCAATTACGGCGGCTATCTCACGGGGGCGTTGATCGCCTCGCTGATCAGCGATCTGGTGCTCAAGGACCGCCTCTACCGCATCGGGCTGGTGCTGGCGATCATCACCACGGCGCAGATGGGCCTGACCAACGACCTGAGCATATGGGCCATTTCCCGTTTCCTGGCCGGTCTGAGCAGCGCGGCGGCCATGCTGCTGGGTACCGGGCTGATCCTGAACTGGCTGATCCGCCACAACCACCGCAGCGAACTGGGCATCCACTTTGCCGGGATCGGGCTGGGCATCGCCAGTTGCGCCTTTGCGGTCGAAGTCATGAGCCATTGGCTGGATTGGCGCAGCCAGTGGTACATCCTCACCTTCCTCGGCTGCATCGTGCTGGTGCCGGCGCTGGCCTGGCTGCCGGCGCCCGATACCAGCGCGACGACCAAAACCGGGCAGAAGCTGGTGGATAACCCGCCCTCCCCGCTGTTCCTTCGTCTGTTTATGGCGGCGTATTTCTGTGCCGGGGTGGGCTATGTGATCAGTGCGACCTTCATCGTGGCGATTGTTGACCGCCTGCCCGGTCTGGCCGGCAAGGGCACGCTCACCTTCCTGGCGCTGGGACTGGCCGCCGCACCGGCCTGCATCGTGTGGGATTTCATTGCCCGCCGCACGGGCGACCTGAATGCGCTGATTCTCGCCGCCGTGCTACAAATTGTCGGCATCCTGCTGCCACTCAGTGGCGGCCTGCTGGCGGCCTTTGCCGGCGCCATGCTGTTTGGCGGCACCTTCATCGGCATGGTGAGCCTGGTACTGACCATGGCCGGTCGCTACTACCCGACCAAGCCCGCCAAGATGATGGGCAAGATGACCCTTTCCTACGGTGCCGCCCAGATCCTGGCCCCCGCCATCACCGGCTGGCTGGCCAGCAGCCAGCAGGGCAATTACGGCGTGGGCCTGCATCTGGCGGCGGCGGTGATGGTGGTGGGTACCGGCCTCTTGCTGGTCTTGAAACTGGTGCAACGTCGTGATCAGGCGCAACTCGCCCTCACGGCCTGCCCGCAACCCTGAGGCGCCGGCGGGTAACGGCGGGCGACGGTCAACATGCTGAATATCGAAATTGTTTCCGATGTGGTGTGCCCCTGGTGTTTCATCGGGCTGCGCCGGCTGGATCTGGCCGTTGAGGCAGTACGCCGCGACGTGCCGGATTTTCAGTACACCCGCCAGTGGCGGCCCTTTTTTCTGAATCCGGATACGCCGCCGGAAGGGGAGCCGTATCTGCCCTTTCTGGAAGCCAAATTCGGTGGCCGGGCGCAAGTGGATGCCTTGTTTGCGCGTGTCCGTGCCGCTGGCGAACCCTACGGCATCCATTACGCATTCGAGAAAATCGCCCTGCGTGCCAACACGCTGCAAGCCCACCGCCTGATTCACTGGGCGCAGCAATTTGGCGATGCCGGCCCCTTGGTGGAGCGCCTGTTTGAGGCGCAATTCCAGCGCGGCGAATACGTCGGCGACAAGGCCGTATTGGCCAGCATTGCCGGCGAATGCGGTTACGACGCGGCGGCGGCAGCCCGCT
>JAKLLI010000011.1 GCA_023150195.1 Azonexus sp. | reverse complement strand
CTGGCTTGCGCTTATGTCTGGCTACTGTGAACAGGCCCTAGCAAGTCGGCAATGTTATCTGCGTGCAGTTCTACCCGTTGCCGGACATGCTGGCGACTTTGCTGCAGAGACAAGGCGCCAAGGGCAATTACCAGGCCATTGAGCAGGACAAGGGCCAGCACCACCGCGCGCACCGTCCACCGCCAGCGCTGAGGTGCACGCGGTGACCGAAACATGGCCTTGACGCGCGCGGGAGATTTACCCCGGACAGTCATTTAAATTGATGCTTATATTAAATTTGATTTGATTTGCCAATTTGGCCACAAAAAATAACAAGCCGTCAATCGTCCTGAAGTCCACGGTGGCGTGAACGCAACAAGCCGGGCGGACCCGGCTTGTTTGATTCACTGGCGGAAATTGCTCAGCGCTTGCGCGGACGCCCCGTCTTGATGCGCTCGACGGCATCCAGCGCCGCCTTGAGCGCCGCATCGTCCAGCGCGGCCAGCGTGGCAATGCCCGCGCGCAGCAATTCGCTCTTCTTGACCTCGCTGCCCACGGCCGCCAGACGTTTCTTGAGTTCGGCAATCCGTGCGTACTCCAGTTCCGGCATCGCGTAGCTGTCGCGCACCAGCTTCAGCTTTTTCGGCTTGGCCGGCTTGTCTTCTTTCAAGGCCTTGGGGGCTTTCGCCGGCTTGACCGGTTTGAGCTTGGCTGCCTTGACGGGCTTCGCTGCGGCTTTTTCGCTCGCCGACGCTGCACTTCCAGCCGCCTCGGTCGTACTTTCAGGCTTGGCGGCTGCCTTGGCCGGCGCCTTCGCGACGGGTTTTTCCGCCACCTTGGCCGGCGCGGGCTCAGCGGCCTTGGCGACTGCAGCTGCGGTCGCCGGCACCTCGACGATCGCTGTGGCAACCGGGACAGATGCTGCCTCGGCGGGGCGTGGCGTCAACTTGGGGCTGGCCTTGCGCGCGGCGGGTTTGGCGGAGGTTTTATTTTGTGTCATGTCGCTCTCTCTTGTAAAAACGGTATAGCCAGTTTATCGATTCCCGCGTGTCACAAAGTTAAACTTTTTTGACAGGTACAATGCCGCCCGAACCCACTTTCGGAAGATCGTCATGACTCAGGATGAACTCAAACAGGCTGTGGCCCAGGCCGCAGCAGACTATGTGGCCCGCGAAGTGCCCGCCGGCTCGATTATTGGCGTCGGCACCGGGTCGACCGCCAATTGCTTCATCGATGCGCTGGCCGCCCACAAGGACCGCTACGCCGGCGCCGTGGCCAGTTCGGAAGCCACCCGCAAGCGCCTGGAAGGCCACGGGATTCCCGTCCTCGATCTCAACGACGTCACGCATATTCCGGTCTACGTTGATGGCGCCGATGAAATCGACGGCGGCCTCAACATGATCAAGGGCGGCGGCGGCGCGCTGACCCGGGAAAAGATCGTGGCAGCCGTCGCGGAGCGCTTCGTGTGCATTGCCGACGGCTCCAAGCGCGTTGAGGTCATGGGCCGCTTTCCACTGCCGGTGGAAGTCATCCCGATGGCCCGCGCCCAGGTCGCACGGGAACTCGAAAAACTTGGCGGGAAACCCGTTTTGCGCGCTGGCTTCGTCACCGACAACGGTAACGTCATCCTCGACGTTCATGGTTTGCGAATTACCGATCCCAAGGGGCTGGAAGCGCGCATCAACCAGATGGTGGGGGTTGTCACCAACGGCCTGTTCGCGATGCGCCCGGCCAATTTGCTGCTGCTGGGCACCGCCGATGGCGTAAAAAGCTTCATCTGAGTCATCGCCCTGTCACATTGACGACCTAAGCTAGACCTACAGTTTGTTCGCCAGCGACTACTGGCTTGCAAACCGTAGCAAATAGTCGTCTCTCCATTTTATGCCCGGCATCTCCTGCCGGGCTTTTTTTTCGGTGCTTGCGGCGCATGCCTGCGGCCGAACCGGCTTAATTGAGGGAGCGGCCAGTCGTCAGCGGGCTTGGCTCGCAATTCCCCCGGCGGCGCTCGACAAAGACGTGGCCACCGATCAGCCGCTCGCCTGCCTTTGCCCCCTTTTTGGCCTGTTTTTTGGCCACGGTCGCTGCAGCAGCGACCTCGCGGTGGGAATCAAATTGGCCCTGCACGACGCGCACCGCTCCGATCGACAGGGTCGGTAGCGCTTGCAAACCGAGCTCTCCCCGTCGGTTTTCTGCCATATACCCACCCTGCATGCGCTCTTCCAGCCCCGTCAGGTTCTGGATGCGCTCGGCAAAGGCAGCGACCAGCGACCAACAACGAATCTCCCAGTCCTCGCTCTGGAAGACCACGAAGAAATCATCGCCCCCGATGTGGCCGACAAAATCCCGGCGTCTATCCACGGCGTCGCACACCAATTCGCCCAGCAACTGAATGACATCGTCGCCCCGCCGGTAACCGAAAGTGTCGTTGAAGGGCTTGAAGTTATCGATGTCGATGTAGGCGACAACAAAGGGTTGATCCCCAGCCAGCATGCGGTCGACATGCTCGTTGATCGGCACATTGCCCGGCAGCTGGGTCAAGGGATTGGCGTAACGCGCCGCACTGATTTGCATCTCGGTGATGGTGGCCATCAGCTTGTGGCTGCTGCCGACGCCCAGATAACGCCCCTCGCCGGTGACGATGAAGCCATCAAAAAGGTAATGCTTGGGCGCAAGCGCCAGCATCAGCGCGAGTTCCTGAATCGTCGCGTGTTGATCGACGATGAGCGGGGCACGTTCCATGAACAAATCGCAAGGCTTGCGGCCAAACAATTCCTTGCGAAAAGGGCGGGCGAAGCGATCGATCAGGCTATGCCGATTGATGAGGCCAACCGGTAGCGCGCGATTGACCACCGGCAACACATCCAGATGGGGATCCGCCTCGAAGCGTGCAATGGCCTCCCCATTGGTCGCTTCCATCGGGAGCGGCTCGATGGCCTTGAGCATGCTCCGTGCCGTCGGCACCCTTCCTGAGCTACCGGCCATCGGCGACACGGCCACTCGCCGGTGATCCAGCGCCTGCAGGATCTGATGCGGTAATTGCCGGATCGGTTCGCTTGCCGGATGCGCGATCAGATAGCCCTGACCACAGGCAATGCCCATATCGCGCAGACAATCGAAATCCTCGACCCGCTCAATGCCTTCGGCCACCAGAGAGGCGTTACAAATCTCGGCCAGATCCTGCATGGCCCGCACAAAATGATATTTGATCCGGTCATCGGCAATGCCGTCGATGAAATGCTTGTCGATCTTGACGAACTCGGGCCGCAACTCCGACCACATGCGCAAGTTGGCAAAGCCTTCGCCCAGATCGTCGATGGCAATCTGGAAGCCGCGGCCGCGATAGTGCTGCAAGGCCTCCTGAATCCCGGGCATGTGGGTGATCTGCTGATTTTCCGTCAGCTCCAGTACGATGCGATTGGCCGGCAGACCCAGTGACTGCAGCAGCGACTGCATTTCTCCGTTCGCCATCACCGGATCCAGCAAACAGCCCGGCGTCACATTCAGGAAGAGGCGCCCGCAAAGCTGCTGCGTGGCGAATTCTCGCAGGCTGACTTCACGGCACAGATGCTCCAGCGCGCGCTCCACGCCGGCAGCCCTGGCTGCGCCGAACAAGGCATCTGGCCGATGCAGCGGGCTATTGCGCGGGCCACGAATGAGGGCCTCGTAACCCAGCAAGGCACGGGCGCGAAAATCGACGATGGGCTGAAAAACCGGCCAGAGCAAACGGTCGTTCAGCAGGCGGTGTATTTCAACGGAGAGGTCGGGCGGGGGAGGTGACATGGATTCCGCATGCGGCAAATCGGGCAAGCCAGTTTAGAAAGCCGAGATTGCAATTCCATGACATCTCGGCCTATCGAGCAGCATGTGACGCGCCCCCCATGAAAAACAGTCCCCTCACGGAGCAAATACGGCCAGCGTGCGAAATATAACGTCACAAGCCTGCAATCTTTGGTCGCCATAGTGCGGTGCATCCGCAGCGTCGCATCCGCCAGCGCGGCGTCAGGCAAACCATCGACCGGAGTCCGACATGCACGAATACAAGCGTGAAGACCTTGCAAGCTTTCCCCCGCTGTTTACCGACATCGAAGTGTTCATCGATGAACAACTCAAGGCGCTCAAACGCGCTGGCTTGCTGACGGTGAGCTTTTCTGCCAGTTGCCTGATCACCGCCATGTACGTGCTGGAAAAACTCGCCTGAGCCAATCGCCAGGCGAAAAAAAGCCCCGCTGCGTGCGGGGCTCTCGTTGAAGCATTGCCGCTGGCTCAGGCCTTGGGCGGCACATACCCCTGAATCTGGTCGGCCCCCTCGCCGAAGAAATGCTTTTCCACCTGCTCGGACAGGTATTTGCGATGGCGGGCGTCCACCAGATTGAGACGATTCTCGTTGATGATCATCGTCTGCATCTTGATCCACTGCTGCCAAGCTTCCTTGGACACGCTTTCAAAAATACGCGCGCCCAGCGCGCCCGGATACGGCGGGTGATCGAGACCTTCTGCCTCGCGACCGAGCTTGATGCAATTGACCGTTCTTGCCATGCGATTCTCCTTGGGGATTGATGCGACGAATTATAAGGTTTTGAACAGCACCTTCGAACGCCGCTGGTAGTTGTACATTTCCTTTTTTGCTGCGGGCAGGTCGTCGACCGAACCCAGCTTGAACCCGCGCTCGACAAACCAGTGCTCGGTGCGCGTGGTCAGCACGAAGAGGCGCTTGATGCCGGCTTTCTTGGCGCGCCGGAAAATCCGTTCCATCAGCTGTTCACCGTAGCCCCATTCGCGATGATCGGGGCTGACGGCCAGACAGGCCAGTTCCGCCTCTTCCGCCGAGTGCTGATACAGGGCCGCACAGCCGACGATGATGCCGTCGTGCAGCATGATGGAAAACTGTTCGATTTCCCGCTCCAGCAATTCGCGCGGCCGATGCACCAGAATGCCTTCCTGCTCCATCGGTTCGATCAGGGCAATCAGCGCCGCAATATCGTCAGGCTTGGCTTCGCGAATATTCTCCAGCGATTCGCGCGTCACCACCGTGCCGACGCCATCGTGAGTGAACAACTCCCGCAGCAAGGCGCCATCCTGGGCAAAGCCGATCAGATGCACCCGACCAACGCTGGCGCGACTGGCGCGGACGGCACAGGGCAGATAGCGCATGATGTCTGCGGTCAACCAGTCGGCATCACGCAAAAGCTGCGAGGCCTCATCCGCCGTCATGGCATCCAGCAACTCGCCAGCCTGATCGGTAACGCCCCGACTGTCGGTGAGGTAAACGAGTTTGTCCGCCTTGAGCGACACCGCAATGGCCTCGGCCACCTCTTCCATCTGCAGGTTGAAGATTTCGCCGGTGGGCGACGGGCCTTCGCAATTGAGCAGGACGATATTGCCCAGCCCCAACTGCGCGTTGATGCCTTCCGCATCCACCTTGCGCACCTTGCCGGCGTAATGCATGTCGATCCCGTCAAGCACACCAATCGGCTGGCCGGTGATGAAATTGCCGCCAATCACCCGAATCCGGCTATTGGCCATGGGGGTGTTCGGCAAGCCCTGGGAGAGCATCGCCTCGATTTCCAGATACACGCTACCGACCGCATCCAGCACGCAGTCCAGAGTTTCCGCATCGGTCACCCGATAGCCCCGGTGATAGCGGGATTCGATATTTTTCTCGCGCAATTCTTCTTCAATCTGCGGCCGGGCGCCATGCACCAGCACCAGCCGAATCCCCAAGCTGGCCAGCAGATTCACGTCATAAGCCAGGGTCTTGATGAATTCGCTGGCAATCGCCTTGCCACCGAAAGCGATGACAAAAGTCCGGCCCCGAAAGGCATTGATGTACGGGGTGACGGCCCGAAACCAGGAAACGAAATGGTCGTCGTAGGGGGTATCGCTCATGTCAGGCTTTTTTTCCGTCGTCCTTGATCGCCTTTTCCAGGCGCTCACAAATGGTTTTCAACACTTTCACCCGGGCAAAATTCTTGTCGTTGGCCTCGACCAGCGTCCACGGTGCCAATCCTGTGGAGGTACGGTCGACCATGTTGCAGACCGCCGTCACGTAATCATCCCATTTGTCGCGGTTGCGCCAGTCTTCTGCCGTGATCTTGAAGCGTTTGAATTCGGTTTCTTCGCGCTCCTTGAAGCGCCGCAACTGTTCATCGGCGGAAATTTGCAGCCAGAATTTGACCACGATCGCGCCAGCATCGACCATCTGATGCTCGAAATCGTTGATTTCCGCATACGCCCGCAACCAGTCGGCCTCGGCACAAAAGCCCTCGACCCGCTCAACCAGCACGCGCCCGTACCAGGAACGGTCGAAAATGGTCGCGCGCCCGGTGCGCGGCAGATGGCGCCAGAAGCGCCAGAGGTAAGGCTGCGCCCGCTCTTCCTCGGTCGGCGCTGCGATTGGCACGATCTGATACTGGCGGGCATCCATCGCCGCCCCGACGCGGCGGATACTACCGCCCTTACCGGCGGCATCGGCGCCTTCAAAAACCAGCACCAGCGAGCGTTGACCGACGAAGGCCGGATCGCGTACCAGTTCCGACAAGCGCGCCTGATAACGCGCCAGTGTCGCCTCGTAATCCTTCTTGGCCAGGCGCTGACTCAAATCGAGCGCACTCAGCACATTCCGGGAATCGATGGGATGCACGATGGGCGGTGCGACGGGCACCTTGCGCACGTCCTCCTGCGCCAGGTGCCGCTTCATCGCATCCAGCACAATGCGACCCACGGTCAGCGAGCGGTATTCATCATTGGTGCCTTCAACAATGATCCACGGCGCGTGCGCGGTATTGGTGACACGCAGGACATGCCCCGCAACATCCTGCAATTTGTCGTAGGTCTTGAGACGATCGTAACTTTCCTTGGTCACCCGCCAGGCCGTCTTCGGATCTTTTTCCAGGGCTTTCAGGCGCTTCTTCTGACCCGCCGCGGACAAATGGAACCAGAACTTGAGCACCAGCGCGCCCTCGTTAACCAGCATGGTCTCGAAGCGATTGATGTCGTCCAGGCGCTCGTCGAGTTCGGAACGCCGCATGGCACCGTTAATACGATCGGTGATCGGCTGCGAGTACCAGGACCCGGCAAAAATCCCGACCTTGCCCTTGGGCGGCAGCGCGCGCCAATAGCGCCACATCGGCGGCCGGGCAGCTTCTTCGTCGGTCGGCGCGGCGAAAGCCAGCGTCGAGATATGACGCGGGTCCATCCAGGAATACAGCAGATTGATGGTTTCTCCCTTGCCGCTGCCGTCGACCCCGGAAATCAGGATCACGACGGGGAAGTCCCGCTTCTCCAGCACGTCGTACTGGACATCCAGCAAGGCAGCGCGCAGCTTCGGCACTTCCGCCTTGAAGGTCTCCTTGTCGACGGTATGTCCCAGTTCTGCCGATTCAAACATCGCGCTTCCCCTCTGTAAAATCTCCCCACAGCGCCTGCAACGCCGCCAGCGCCGCCAGCCCTGCCGTTTCCGTCCGCAAGATGCGCGGCCCCATCCGTACTCCGACAAAACCCGCCTGTCGCGCCGCGATGACTTCCTGGGGATCCAGCCCACCTTCGGCACCGATCAACAACTGGACCGGTCCGGCAATCTGGATGTCAGCCAGGGTCTGTTCGGCATCCGGCGCCAGCATCAGTCTCAGCACGCCGCCAGCCGGCCGGGCCAGCCAATGTTCCAGTTTTTCAAGTGGGGCGACGATGGGCACCTGATTGCGGCCGCATTGCTCGCAAGCCGACGCCGCCACCCCCTGCCAGTGCGCAACGCGTTTGCCGGCACGCTCCCCCGCCAGTCGCAATACGCTGCGCCGGCTCTCGACCGGGACAATGTCCCGCACCCCCAACTCGACAGACTTCTGGATGGTGAAATCCATCTTGTCGCCGGCCTGAATGGCCTGCACCAGCGTCACCGCCAGCGGTGATTCGCGCTCGACATCACACCAGGCACCCAACTCGACCAGCACGCGATCGCGTTCGATACGCAGAATGTGGGCCGGGTACTCGCCACCCAGGCCATCAAACAGCACCATGGGCGCCCCCGGCGGCATGCGTAACACGCGCACGGCATGACGCGCAACCGGCTCGGGCAGATCAACGTGCGCCCCGGGAGAGAGGGCTTCTCGGCAGTAAAAACGTGGCAGATTCATCAATGTTATTATCGACGAAACACGCGCAGGAAGGTAATTCATGGTTGCCCTACGTCCCCCCGTCTGTGCCTTCGGCGAACCGGCCTGGGATTTTTGCCTGCCTGGCACCGATGGCCGCCACTACACCCTGGCCGATTGCCGCGGCCCGCGCGGCCTGCTGGCAATGTTCATCTGCAACCACTGCCCTTATGTGCAGGCCATTCTCGACCGGCTGATCCGCGATTGCACCGCCCTGTCCGATCTCGGCATCGGCTGCGTCGCCATCATGAGTAACGATGTGGCCGCCTATCCCGAAGACAGCCCGGCTGCGATGAAGGCGCTGGCCGAGACGCGAGGCTTTCCCTTTCCCTATCTTTACGATGCCGATCAGTCGGTGGCCCGGGCCTACGGGGCAGTCTGCACGCCGGACTTTTTCGGCTACAACGCGGCGGGCGAGCTGCAATATCGCGGTCGACTCGACGCTTCGGGCAAAAATCCGGCGCCGGAAAGCGGCCCCAGCGAGTTATATGCCGCCATGCGGGAAATCGCCCATCGCGGCCGAGGACCGCAAGACCAGATCGCCTCGATTGGCTGTTCGATCAAATGGCGCGCTGACTGATTTTTGTTAAGACCACGATTCGGACTGCCGCAGCCTGCGCGCCTAGGCTATCATTGTCAGATTGCATCAAAAACGCGAAAAACACCGAATTGAATTCGCCGCCTTCCGCCCCCGCCGCAAACGAATCCCGCCGTCCCAAGGCCTACCTTCAGGCCGTTCTGGCCAGCATGCCGCAGGGCATTTGCGTTTTCGACGAATTGTTGCGCCTGCGCGTCTGGAACCGGCGATTCATTGAAATTCTCGGCCTGCCTATCCACGCCGTATTCGACGGGGCACATTTCGACGACATTTACCGCATTCCTGCCCTGCGGGGCGATTTCGGCGCCGGCAACGGCGACGAGCACGTTGCCAGGCAACGCGAACTGGCCGGCAACAACCAGCCTTTCAGTGTCGAACAAAAGCTGGGCTACCACCGAACCTATCTGGTACACGGCGAGCCACTGGCCATTGATGCCCGCCAGGCCGGCATGGTCATCATCTACACCGACATCAGCGAGCAGCGGGCCACAGCCGAACGCGAGCAACTGGCGCAGATGGTGTTTTCCCACACGCCTGCCGGCATCATCCTGACCGACGAAGGGCAGCGTATTCTGTCGATCAACCCGGCCACCACCCAGATGACCGGCTACGAGTCCTTCGAATTGCTCGGCCACACGGTGTTCAGCCTGCTTGACGAAAGCAGCCCGGAGCGGATGCAGCGGATGACCGAATCCCTCGCGGAAAACGGCAGCTGGCATGACGAAGTGCCCATCCTGCGCAAGACCGGCACCAGTTTCCCTGCAGGCGTTCGCATCAACCGGATCGATGACACCCACGAGGAAACCCGTGGGCATCACGTCTGGATTCTGGCCGACATCACCGAACGCAAGGAAGCCGAAGAGCGGATGCGGCACATCGCCCAGCACGACACGCTGACTGGCCTGCCCAACCGTCTTTCGCTGCACATCCGCCTGGCCCAGTTGCTGCCGGAGTCGCGCCGCCATCAGTGGCGGATCGCGATCATGTTCATTGACCTGGATCGCTTCAAGATCATCAACGACACGCTGGGCCACCAGATTGGCGATGAGTTGCTGCGCGAAGTGGCCTGTCGCCTGTCCAGCGTCGTTCGCGAAACCGACTTTGTCGCCCGCCTGGGCGGCGACGAATTCGTGATCATCCTGCCCGGCATCGCCACACCCGGCGATGCCGCCGTCGTCGCCAGCAAGATCATCGCCTCACTATCCATGCCGGTTGAGGCGGATGGTCACGAACTGCACACCAGCCCCTCGATCGGCATCAGCATTTTCCCGGACGATGGCCCGGATGGCGACACCATCCTGAAAAATGCTGATACCGCGATGTATCACGCGAAATCGGCCGGGCGAAACAACTACCAGTTCTTTGCGGCAAACATGAATCATGCCGCCACCGAGCGCCTGGACATCGAACGCAAATTGCGCCATGCCATCACGCGCAACGAACTGGCGCTCTGCTTCCAGCCGCAATTCCGGGCCAATGGCAGCCAGCCGACCGGGGTGGAAGCCCTGCTGCGCTGGCACCACCCGACTGACGGCATGATCTCCCCTGATCGCTTCATTCCGGTGGCTGAAGAAACCGGGTTGATCGTTAACATCGGGGAATGGGTCCTGCGCCAAGCCTGCATCGAAATGAAACAGTGGATCGACGCCGGCCTCAAACCCCTGCGGGTCGCGGTCAACGTTTCCGCACGCCAATTACGGCGCCGAGATTTCTGCGAAACCGTGGCCGGCGCGCTGGCGGAATCCGGTCTCCCGCCGGAATTGCTCGAACTGGAAATCACCGAAAGCTCGGTGATGGAAAATCCGCAGGACGCTATCCAGATTCTAGAGAGCCTGGGCCGCATGGGCGTCACGCTGGCCATCGACGACTTCGGCACCGGCTACTCATCACTGGCCTATCTCAAGCTTTTCCCCATTGATCACCTCAAGATTGACCGTTCCTTCGTTCGCGACATCGAATTGGACCTGAATGACCGCGCCATTGCCTTCGGCACCATTGCCCTCGCCCACTCGCTCGGGCTGCGCGTCATTGCCGAGGGGGTGGAAACCCCGGAACAACTCGATTTGCTGAGCACCCATGGTTGCGACGAAGTGCAGGGTTACCTCTTCAGCAAACCGTTGAACAGCGCAGCCGCGTTCGCCTTCCTGCACGCGCTCAGCCGCGCAGAGTAAAATCCCGCTTTTGACATATCACCCGGAGTTCGACATGGCACAGCGCACGCTGGCTCGCTATCTGACCGAAGAGCATCGCGACAAGGGCCGTATCCCGGCCAACCTCAAGTTCCTGATTGAAGTGGTTTCCCGTGCCTGCCAGGCCATTTCGATTGCAATTGGCAAGGGCGGCCTGGGCGGTGTGCTCGGAGAAGCCGGTAGCGACAATGTGCAGGGGGAAGCGCAGAAAAAACTGGATGTCCTGTCCAATGAAATCCTGCTCGAAGCGAATGAATGGGGCGGACATCTGGCAGCCATGGCCTCCGAAGAAATGGACCTGCCTCATCTGGTCCCCAACCGTTTCCCCAAGGGCGAATACCTGCTGACCTTCGACCCGCTGGATGGCTCATCCAACATTGACGTGAACGTCTCCATCGGCACCATTTTCTCGGTCCTGAAATGTCCGGAAGGCGCCGATTTGTCAACGCCAGAAGCGGCCCAAGCGGCCTTCCTGCAACCGGGCACAGCCCAGGTCGCCGCAGGCTACGCCGTCTATGGCCCGACGACCCTGCTGGTCCTGAGCGTCGGCGACGGCGTGGCCGTCTTTACGCTGGACCGCGAACAGGGTCAGTTCGTGCTGACCCAGGAAGACGTACAGATTCCGGCGGACACCAAGGAATTCGCCATCAACATGTCCAACCAGCGTTTCTGGGAAGCCCCGGTGCAACGCTATGTCGACGAAATGGTCGCAGGCAAAGGCGGCCCGTTGGGCAAGGACTACAACATGCGCTGGGTCGCCTCGATGGTGGCCGATGTGCATCGCATCATGACCCGTGGCGGCATTTTCATGTACCCGCTGGACAGCAAGATGCAAGCGCAGGGCGGCAAATTGCGCCTGATGTACGAAGCCAATCCGATGGCCTTCCTGGTCGAGCAGGCCGGCGGCGCCGCCACGACCGGTCGCCAGCGGATTCTGGACGTCCAGCCGCAACACCTGCACCAGCGCGTACCGGTCATTCTCGGTTCACGTCACGAAGTAGAGCGGGTCACCGGCTATCACGCCGAGTAAGCGAATCTCCACGCACAAAAAAGGCGGCCGCGGCCGCCTTTTTCACATTTGTTCGCCGAAACTTAGCGGTAGCCGCCTTCGTTGGCATTGTGAATGATCCAGGTCAGGTAGTAGCCCGAGCCAAAACCGGCCTGATTGGAGAAAATCAGACGCCCCTGACCTTTGTAGACCATTTCCCAGCGCGACTTATCGCTTCCGAAATAGAAGGGAATGAAGGCCTTGCCGGTGATGTAAGCCCCCTGGTCGGTGGGCTGGCCGGCAATGTCCGTCACTTGCGTCTGAGACATCCCGATTTTCAGGCGGGTAAAGCGGCTGTTGGCGGCCGGCACGCCGGAAATCTCGCCCTGCCATTCATTGATCCCCTTGACCATCGTCCCCTGCCCCGCTTCCGCCTTCGTGGAATCGGTCACGGGCTTGTTCTTGGAGAGGTCATAGCCGCCCTTGGCCGGGGCAGTTTGCACGACCACCGCAGCAGGTTTGGCCGCAGACTGTGCGGCGGCCGGCTCGCAGTCAACAACTTCTGCTGGCGCCTCGGCCTTTTTGCTCTTGGACGTTTTCTTGCTGGACTTGGCCGTTTTCTTGGAAGTTTTGGGTGTTTCCTTGCACACCGGCTTTTCCGGCGCTGCCGGCGCCGCCTTGGGCGCGGGCTCGGAAGTCTTTTCGGCGACCTGCGGTGCCGCCGGAGCCTCTTCCTTCGACTGATTGGAGACGCAGCCGGTCAAACCGAGCAGCAAGCCCAGCACCAAGGCCGAGGCGAAACGAGCGGATGCAAGATGTTGTTTTTTCATGGAAATCAGAATGCCTTGTGAAGAACTTCGAAAAAGGATCCCAGCAGTGCACGCGTGCAACTCAGGATTTTCGGCCGCCCGATCATAACGCGCCCTGCGGAATCGCATCAACCGTACTTGCCAAAGGCATCAACTCACCCCAACTGGACGCGGCCTGCGCAGGCGCGCCCTATCCAAAACGGTGCTTTTCGCCGATAATTTCGGCTTTTCAGCAGGCTGGATTTCCGGAACATGAGCATCAGCACGCCCTCCAAATTCACCGCCCTGACCGGTGCCATCCGCGCACTGGCCATGGACGCCGTACAGCAAGCCAACTCCGGACACCCGGGCGCCCCGATGGGCATGGCCGAAATTGCCGAAGTCTTGTGGCGGCGCCACCTGCGACACAATCCGGCCAACCCGGCCTGGCCTGACCGCGACCGCTTCGTGCTCTCCAACGGCCACGGTTCGATGCTGATTTACGCCTTGCTGCACCTGACCGGCTACGACGTCTCCATCGACGATCTCAAGAATTTCCGTCAATTGCATGCCAAAACACCGGGTCACCCGGAATATGGCTATACCCCGGGCGTTGAGACCACGACCGGCCCGCTGGGTCAGGGCATCACCAATGCCGTGGGTTTCGCGCTGGCAGAAAAAGTCCTGGCCGCTGAGTTCAACAAGCCCGGCCACGAAATCGTCAACCATTACACCTACACCTTCCTCGGCGACGGTTGCCTGATGGAAGGCGTCTCGCACGAGGCCTGCTCGCTGGCCGGCACGCTCGGCTTGGGCAAATTGATCGCCTTCTGGGACGACAATGGCATTTCTATCGACGGCCACGTGGAAGGCTGGTTCACCGACAACACGCCCAAGCGTTTCGAAGCTTACGGCTGGCACGTCATTCCCGGCATTGACGGTCACGACCCGGAAGCCATCGAACGCGCCCTGCTCGCCGCCAAGTCGGTCGCCGACAAGCCCAGCCTGATCTGCTGCAAGACGGTCATCGGCGCAGGCTCGCCCAACAAGCAAGGTTCCCACGATTGCCACGGTGCACCGCTGGGCAAGGACGAAATTGCCGCTGCCCGCGCTTACATTGGCTGGAATCATCCTCCGTTTGAGATTCCCGGTGACGTTTACGCCGCCTGGAACAGCAAGCCCCGCGGGGCCATCTTTCAGGAAAACTGGGACAAGCGTTTCTCCGCTTACTGCGAAGCATTCCCGGCCGAAGGCGCCGAGTTCGAGCGCCGCGTGATCAAGGGTGAACTGCCGGCCAACTGGGCAGCCACCAAGGCCGCTTACATCGCCACTTGCCGTGAAAAGGCCGAAAACATTGCCTCGCGCAAGGCCTCGCAAAATGCCATCGCTGCACTGGTGCCGGCAGTCCCGGAAATCTTCGGCGGTTCCGCCGATCTGGCCGGTTCCAACCTGACCTTCGTCAAGGGCAGCAAGGGCGTGACCCGTACCGAAGGCGGCAACTATTGCTACTACGGCGTGCGCGAATTCGGCATGACCGCCATCGCCAACGGCATTGCGCTGCATGGCGGACTGATTCCCTACACCGCCACCTTCCTGGTCTTCTCCGACTACGCCCGCAACGCCATCCGCATGGCCGCGCTGATGAAGCAGCGGCAGATCATGGTGTACACCCATGACTCCATCGGCCTCGGTGAAGATGGTCCGACGCACCAGCCGGTCGAACACATCCCGTCCATGCGCATCATTCCGAATCTGGACGTCTGGCGTCCCGCCGATGCCACCGAAACCGCCATTGCCTGGACGTCTGCGGTCGACCGCAAGGATGGCCCCAGTTTGCTCGCGCTCTCGCGCCAGAATCTGCCGACCATCACCGAAAACGTCACCGATGCCGACATCGCCAAGGGGGGTTACGTGCTCTCCGAGGCAGCCGACGCCCAGTTGACGCTGATCGCCACCGGCTCCGAGGTCAAACTGGCGCTGGATGCCCAGGCGGCACTGGCCGGCGAAGGCATTTTGGCCCGTGTGGTCTCGATGCCCTGCACCAACGTGTTCGACCGCCAGAGCGCTGACTACAAGACCAGCGTACTGGGCGGCTGCAAGAAACGCATCGCCATTGAAGCGGCCCATCCCGACTTCTGGCGCAAGTATGTGGGCCTGCATGGTGCCGTGGTCGGCATCGACCGCTTCGGCGAATCCGCGCCGGCCAACCAGTTGTTCGAGATGTTCGGCTTCACGGTCGCCAACGTCGTGGCCACCGCCAAAGCACTTTTGTCCTGATCCAGAATATCAACGCAGAGAGGAAAATATCCATGGCTATCAAGGTTGCAATCAACGGTTTTGGTCGTATCGGTCGCTGCACGCTGCGCGCGATTTACGAGCAGGGTCTGCAAAACGAATTTGAAGTTG